>CAXHAT010000037.1:0-48219 GCA_964014485.1 uncultured Deferribacteres bacterium | reverse complement strand
ACGCGATAGGTGTAGGTCGTGCTCGCGGCAAGACCGGTGTTGCTGTAGCTCGTCACGCCCGCGCCGACCGTAGCGATCTCGCTGAAATTGCCGTCGCCGTCGTGGCTTTCAATCGAGAAACCGTCTTCATCGCTAGAGTTGTCGTCCCAGTCAAGATCGATTTGGCTGCTCGAAACGTCGTTCGCGGTCAGGTTGCTCGGGTCTGCGGGAGGATTGCCGCCGCCGGCGTTGCTGTCGATGGTGAAATCGATGACGGCCGTATCTTCCAGACCGCCGCTGTCGGTGACGTGGAGTTCAAGCTGGTAATCGCCTTCGGTTCCGGGCAGAGAAACACTGCCGGATTTCACCCCGCTGGCCACTTCCCGGCTTTTGTTGTCGGAAATTCTGTTGACCGTCCAGACAAATCCGGAAGCGTCGACCGTGCCGTCTTCGTTGTCGGTCGCGTCGCCGGAGAAATTAAGCGTGGCGTTCGGCAGAAACGCCGCGCCGTTGGCCGGAGCGGTGATGGTCGCCGTCGGCGGGGTGTTGCCGCCGCCACCGCCTTGCGTCGTTGCGTCGGCTTCATTCGAATAGCCGGAATTGCCGTCGCCGTTGAAGGCGCGCACGCGATAGGTGTAGGTCGTGTTGGCGTTCAGGCCCGTGTCGCTGTAATTGGTCACGCCCGCGCCGACCGTGGCGATTTCCGAAAAACTCCCGCCGCCGCCGTCGCTTTCAATCGAAAAACCGTCTTCGTTGTTGGAATTGTCGTCCCAGGAAAGATCGATTTCGCTGTCGGATACGTCCGAAGCCGTCAGGCTGCTCGGCGCGGCGGGGGGATTGCCGCCGCCTGTGACGCCGGTCGCATCCCAAAATGCAGAATTGAAAGTGCTGGTACCGTTGTTATTTCCGGTTCCGGCGGTTGAGCATCCGCCGTGAGAGTGGACGCCAACTGCAAATCCCGTGGCGTCATCAATAACCGGGCTTCCGGAGTTGCCTCCCGTCGTATCCGTTTGATACCGCATTGTTGTGCCGGAAGAGCCTGCGTTCGGTCCGGCGTGAGTTTGCTGGGTCTGAGTTAATTCGTTGTCATCGTTGTCAACGCCATAACCGGTGATTCGAATCGTGGAAGGCCCCAAGTCTTGAACCAAAGTAAATGACGCGTTCTGCGCCTCGATGGGTTGAAGCCCGGTCTCAGAGTTGTCGAAAACTTCAAACACGCCCCAATCATTGCCGACGCCGCCGTCAACCCATTCATCCGTTGCGCTGTTCAAGGAATACTGATCTTCCGGGCCGGGGTGCTGCAAAGTGCGGTCAGGCAGTGAATTGGGAACATTGAACTGCAGCGTCGTCGCAGAAAATGAATTGAGGCAATGGCCTGCGGTGATGTGATTGCCGTTGTCAATAATCCACCCGGTGCAGCCGACGTTGACGATGCGCCCGGAGGCCGGATGATTTGAAGGCACGCGATCATCGTTGGGCCCGCACTGGCTTTCCGGCGTCACGAGTTCCTTGCCGCCCACCCAATCGCCGACCGTCAGTTGATTAATTTCAAAATATACGCCGCGATCTTCCGGAGCGATGTGCAATTTAACTTCTACAGCATCACCGTTAAAATACGCCGTGGAATTGTACCATTGCGCCAGCCGTTCCGCATCCAGCGTTTGCTTCGCGCCGTCTTTCAAAGAGCTAATCGTTAAATAGCTGCCTGCGCCCAGATTAGCGTCGTTAAAATGCACGCGCAGCCAAGGTGCGCCGTCTGCACGAACAATGTGGGTTTCTGTTACCGCCGTTTCAGCGAGAGCGTCGCCTGAACCGTCGTGAGTGTCAGAAATAAAACCATACGTTTGCTGATGTTGCGGAACATTTGCTGTTTGAGCGAAAGCAAAAGCGGGAACGAGCAAGAACAACAATGCGCTCCCAACTTTCCGGTAACAGTTCTTCCACGACTTCATACGCATCCTCCTTTGGGAATTTGGTGAGTAATAGAAACGGCTTTAAGAACGAGCAACCGTGCAATACTTGGCGCCGCAAAAAATGCAAGCAACGCAAAATACGTCGTTACCTGTCCGAAAAACAGATCAATTAAATTGACCCGCAGGGTCACAAAAAGATTGAGGGCTTCATCCGTTGAAGAAGGGGTATGCAGAGGAGTTGCATAGACGGGGCTGTCTTCCTGACATCCGTAAACGAGACAAGTACACGACATTATCCCGCAAATCTCAAAATGAGTTTATTGAAATTCTGTCCTGAAAATTGGAAAAGATAGCATGGGTAATAGGTCGTTTCCGCAATGATAGACAAGTTCTTTTCGAAAGTCAAGAAATTATAAGACCCAGCCAATGGAAAAAAGTAGACTGAACGCCAAAAGGAACTTGCCGGTGTCGGCCAAAACTTCGTTCAGAACAATCCCTTGGGCATCGCTCAATACAACCTTGACGGCGGGGTAAATCATCAGGAAAGAAATCAGAGCAGCAAGAGAGAAAAAATGCGCTGCGGTCAGGTAAACCAATGTTACAGGAATGATACCGGCAACAGTGATCGTTAGCAGATACTCGGTTTTTGCGAAACGCTTGCCGAAACGTACGGCAAGCGTTCTCTTTTCCGCTTTTCTATCTTGTTCGACGTCTCGCAAGTTATTTACAGTCAGGATTGCCGTGGAAATGAGACCTGGCGCAAAACCGGCAATAACCGCGAGCGGATTCACCGTCAAACTTTGAACGTAATAAGTCCCGCCGACCGCCACAGGGCCAAAGAAAACGAGCACGAACAGATCAGCGAAACCTGTGTAGGACAAGGCGAACGGCGTTGCCGTGTACAGCACGCCGAGCAGGATCGAAATCGATCCTATAACGATGATCGGCCAACCGCCGCGCCACGCAATGTATACGCCAATCAGCAGAGCCAAAGAGAATACCGCAACATAGGCGATTTTCATAGATTCGGGCCGGACGAGTCCGGCCTGTGTTGCGCGTGTCGGCCCCTGCCGCTCAGAAGTATCCGCGCCTTTGACAAAATCAAAATAGTCGTTCGCAAAGTTTGTCCCGATTTGTATCAAAACAGCGGCGACAAGAACCGCAACGGCGGAAGGCCAATGGAAGAAACCATCGTCAAAAGCAATCGCGAGCCCCATAACAACAGGGCCAATCGCCGCCCAAAGCGTCTTCGGGCGGGTTGCGCTTAACCAAATCCGGATTTTAGACAATTCTCTTTTCCATGATGAATTTTCGAAATAGCTGTAATGCAGAATTAAGGTCTGCGTGGAAATTTCCCAAAATCCGGTTTGCGTTTGTCGTTAAAAGCATTACGCCCCTCCTGCCCTTCTTCGGTCATATAGAAAAGCAGTGTAGCGTTTCCAGCGAGTTCTTGTAAACCCGCTTGACCGTCGCAGTCCGCGTTGAGCCCGGCTTTCAGACAACGCAGCGCCAAAGGCGAATGTTGTAGAATTTCACGGCACCATTGCATCGTCTCTTCTTCGAGCTTTTCATAAGGCACAACGGTGTTCACCAGCCCCATATCCAGAGCCTGTTGTGCGTTGTACTGACGACATAGAAACCAAATTTCACGCGCCTTTTTCTGCCCGATGATGCGAGCAAGATAGCTCGAACCGTACCCACCGTCAAATGAACCGACTTTTGGGCCGGTTTGCTGAAAAATCGCGTTTTCAGCAGCGATCGTCAGATCACACATGACATGCAGCACGTGCCCACCGCCGACCGCATATCCCGCCACCATTGCGATGATGGGTTTGGGGCAGGCGCGCATTTGCCGCTGAAAATCCAGAACATTGAGACGGTGTATGCCTTGGCTATCCACGTACCCGGCGTCGCCGCGAATTTTTTGATCGCCGCCGGAACAAAAGGCTTTTTCCCCTTCGCCGGTCAAAATAATAACGCCGATCTCCGCATCGTCACGAGCATCGTCCAAGGCTTCAATCATTTCCCGAACCGTCAGCGGGCGAAAAGCGTTTCGAACGTGCGGGCGATTGATGGTTATTTTAGCCACGCCCTCGGTTTTTTCGTACTTGATGTCGGTATATTCTTTCGCCGACGTCCAGTTAAATGAACTCATGAAATTTTCCTCCAATCTGTAAAAAATGTTTTAGTTGAAAAGTAAATTCTTTCGGCTTTTCAAAATGCGTGTTGTGAGACGCACCGGAAATCGTGCATCGCTTCGCATTCGGCAAAAAAGCGATCATTTCCTGATGAATACGCCGGTATTTAACATCCTTTTCACCGGCAATCAGTAACATTCTGTTTTGACACTTTTTGAGCTGAGACCATAAATCTGGTTGGCTCCCGGCGCCTATTTTCTGTAGAGATTTCGCAAGACCTGTCGGGCAATTTCGCACTCGACGCGTCAGAAGCTCCTGAACTCCCGGCTTTGACAAAATATCGCCGAACAGCGGCAAGTTATACCACGTATTTAAAAACTCAGTCAACGATTGGCTAGTTATCTTTCCCGCCAAAATCGCGTCGGCTTTCCTTCGTTCCGTCCTTTCTTTTTTCGTTCGCAAGCCCGGCGAAGCTGATTCCAAGATCACGCGATTAAATCTCTCAGGAAAATTCAAAGCCAGGTATAGCGCCAGCCTGCCGCCCATGGAATAGCCGACCAAATCGCATTTAGCCAAATCTTTTGCGGCAAGCCATTCGACGACCGCCTGCGCGCAACCCGGCATTTCAAATTCATCATCAGAATCCGTCTGCGTCGCATCGTGGCCGGGTAAATCCAGTGCAAAGCACCTGAACGATTCGGACAATGCTGACATGATTGGTTTCCAGTCTTCAGCGCAGCCCAAGAAGCCGTGCAAAAAAAGAACGGGACGCGACGAGTTTTCGCCGATTTCCAGGTAGTGAAACCGCATCTCAATATTCAAAAATATAGTTTTTCCAGGGCGGGATATAAAACGCTTTGTTACGCAACACAAATGAAATCGTCCCCTTCGACGAAATCGGCTTTGCGCAAATGGGTGCGAATCTCATCACGCGCTCCCTTCGTCCCAACGCAGACAAGCACCAAGCCCATATTTTTAGAGAGCTCTTGATAAGAAAGAACGGGAATCTCTCGCACTGCGCCGCCAATTTTCTTGGGGTCAATATCGATAAAAGATCCTGGACGACGATTACATTTCAAGAGTTCGGCGCACATCTTCTTGCCGTCCCGCCCTGCGCCCCAGATTGAAAACTTTGTTTCTTCTGTGATGATATTTTTGAAAAGATAGAATGCTTTCAAACGGCGAAAAGCCGCTTCGGAATAAGCACTGTTGGTGCGAGACAAGCGCTGAGGGTGATCCCGCAACTGATAAAGCACTGTAGGCGATTTTGAGAAACGCCAGCCCTTTTCATGCAAACGAAAAAGCAAATCATAATCTTCTGGAAAATCACCGGCTCGGTAACCGCCAACGTCAATCAACGCAGCTTTACGAAAAAACATCGTCGGATGGGCCAGCGGCGTTTCCACAAAAAGATTCGTAACGATTTCTTCGTGAGACAAAAGGCTGTTCAACCAATTGAGGTAAAACTTCATGCCATGCGTGAGTTCGTTAGCTGGAAACATCTCAACTCGACAGCCGACAACGCCTATCCGTGAATCGCTCTCAATCAAAGCCAATTGCCGCGCAAATCTCTCTGGCAGGCTCAAGTCGTCTGCGTCCATACGAGCAATGAATTCTCCTTGAGCAGCGGCTAAACCGGCATTCAAGGCGATGGCGATCCCGGCGTGCTTTTGCCGTAAAATTTTTATGCGTGCGTCTTTGATCCGGGATAAAATTTCTAAGCTCTGATCGGTGGAGCCGTCGTCAATAATCAAGAATTCAAAATCGTGAAATGTTTGTTTTAAGATACTTTCGACAGCAGAGCGGAGGGTATTTGCGGCATTAAAAACGGGCAGAATGACGGAAATTGGGGGGAGGCTTGTCATTAAAGTTTGCTGGTCACTCCAACCCTGACAGGGTTCGAACCCTGTCAGGGCTTCTGGTCATGACTTCTTTTCAATCGCAAACAAACGATTGCGTGCACCGACGTAGAGCACGCCGTCTTTGGCGACCGGCGTGGTATAGACCGCGCTGCCCATGTTGACTTCTTTTAAGACTTCTTTGGTTTTGCCAGCCTTGAGAATGACGATATCGCCGTCTTCATCACCCAGGTATACTTTTCCATCAGCGACGAAAGGCGAGCCCCAAACCGCCGCAAATGTATCGTACGTCCAGTAATGCTCGCCGGTCTTGGCGTCAAGACAATAAAGGAATCCGCTCAAATCGGCGGCGTAGAGAATGCCATCATCAATGGCTACGGTTGAAATCGTGCGATTGTAATCTTCGCCCTCGCGCCGCCAGACGACGTGCGTATCAGTCACGTCGCCGCTGCCGGAAGCGTCGATGGCGTAAAGATGGCCGGTGCTTTCCCCGTGCTCAGGATCCTGACCAACGCCGATGTAAACTTTGTCGTCCCAGATCACCGCGGTGCCGATCAGATTGTTGCGCGTGCCGAGACCGCCAAGTTCCCAAACCGACTCTTTTGGGTTGCAGTCGAATTTCCACAGAAGCTCGCCGGTTTTGGGCGCAAAAGAATACAGCCAGCCGTCGCCGCCGGGAAAGATCACCTGCGCGCGACCATCGATCACGCCGTAAGTCGGATTCGCCCACTGACCGTGCAGAATATTCTCGCCGGGCAGTGCGCTTTCCCAGACCAATTCGCCCGTGTTTTTATTCACGGCGATAAAACTCGGCGCATCCGGCGAAGGAATCAAAACATGACCTTCATCCACGCCGTTGCCAGTGACGATAAAAACCAAATCTTCCGCGACTAGCGGCGAACTTGTGGCCAAATTGTGCGGGAAGACGTCCAACTCTTCAATCATGTCATAAGACCAAATAAAATCAGCGTCGGTTTTGCCTTTGTTGGCTTCGTCAGTCATCGGGCCGTCGTTTTCGTCATCATAAAAACCGTTGATATCGAGACAGACGACCTCGGCGCGATTTGAAAGGTACCACATGCGGTCGCCTTCGATAAACGGGGTCGAACAAACGCCCTGCAGCGGCCAATCGTTTACACGTCCGGCGGAAAGTTTGTCGTGGACGGACTGCCAGAGAAATTCGCCGGTTTCCGCGACGAAGGCCATGACGTTGCCTTTATCGCCGGTGTATTTCGGATTGCGCACGCCTTCATTATTCGTTCCCATGAAAACCTTGCCGTCGAAAACGACCGGGCCTGCGTAAGATTGCGATCCGAGCGGCTGCATCCATTTGATATTCATATTTGTATCCGCGTCCCAATCGTCCGGCAGGCCGGTTTCGCTGGAAACCATGTTGCGCGAATAGGTGCCGCCGAACATCGCCATGTCCGAAGAATAGAACGCGATCATTGAAACGACCGCCGCGCCGATGAGCAAATGAACCAGCAGTTGCGGTTCCGATTTCAATTTCCGAAAGATTTTCATTATTCACTCCTGGTTACTTTAATGTTGTCGTAATAAACAAGCGACGGAGAATTGCCATAAAGCCCCGGGCTGCCCTCCAAAATCGGGTGCGGGTCTTCGGCGGTAATTGTCCATTCTCCCGGTTCCGTCTCGCCGCGCAGCCAGACTTTGCCTTTGACAATGGCCTTGCCTCCTTCGTAATCCACGCGCATTTTCATTGTGTACCACGTGTCGGGCTGAAATTCGAATTTCTCGGTTTTCGCCATGCGCAGCACGGAAGTCCACGAGCGGATTTCGAGTTTTTTCAACTTCCCCTGTAAATCCAAAATATAGCCGTTGGCAATCAAACCCATGTCCGGGATGCGGCGCTTATCCTTTGTGCCGAGGGCGTCCGTTTGCACGGTGTACCCCTTCATCGTCGAAGGCCCAAAATACGCCGAGGTGCGATGCAGACCGATTGGCGCGCGCGGCTTCACAAGCACTTTTTCGTCGTCGATGGTTCGCACGACAAATTTCTTGTTTGCCCCGACCCAGGACGGCGGACTGACGCCGTCTTCCATCTCGTTAAAATCGAACGACCACGGCAGCGCCGGGATCACGCGAATATCGGCGACCGCTTCGAGATCGCCGGATTTGACCATGACTTTGCCGATGTGCTCGCGACTGTTTTTGTCTGAGACAAACTTGCCCTTTTTGTTGATTTTCCCTTGTAGTCCATCTAGAGAGAATTCGCCTTTTTTGAGATCGCGAACATAACGACCGCGCTCATCGAAAGCGCGGACTTTGAAATTGACCGATTCGCCGGAGCGTATCATTTTTACAGCCGGGCTAACTTGAATGTGCGCAATTTCCGCATTTTTCTCAGCTTCTCCGTCGTTCAAATCGGGCATGGCGGGCTTGGTTGGGCTGAACGGCGCGCTTTTGTCGCCGATGCAGTACATGCCTTCCTCGGTCGGGAAATAAACTCGGCCATAAGCGACGGCTGGGGAGGCATAAATTTCCGCGCCGCGTCCGTTTTCCAGTTTTATTTCAGTGAGATCGAGTTCTTCGCAGCCTTCGTCGGTGGGCTTGAGAATGTGGAAACGGCCGTTCAGTTCCGGCACGTAAATTTTGCCGTCCGCCCAAACCGGTGACGCTTTACCGACAGTGCCGAGATTATGAATCCAGAATTCTTTACCGGTGTTGGCGTCCAGGCAAATTAAATTGGCCGAGTTGTCGACGATGTAAACGCGGTCGTTTTTGATCACCGGCGTGGTGTAGCCAATGCCGACGGCGTAACGCCATTTTTCATGCGTTTTGGTCACGTCGCCGGAGCCGGTCGCGTCAATGCAAACAAGTCGTCCCATCGTCGCTTCGTCGATGTTTTCCTCGCTGTGGCCGATATAAACTTTGTCGTTATAAACCACTGGCGAAACGTTGACGCCGCGCTTGCTGAGGTTAAAACCCCAGATTTTCTTGCCAGTGCGCGCGTTAATCGCATAAACGCCGCCGTCGGTGTTACCGTGAATCAACAGACGCTGGCCGTTGATGACGGTCACGACCGGGATTGAAAACGTGTTCAAATCTTTCGAACGGCCGCCCGGAGCGGTGATCCATTGAATTTCACCAGTGTGTTTATCGAAGGCATAGAAGCGATGGCTCCAGTTGCCGAATTCCGGACCCCAGCCATAGTTTGCGATGGTCAGGATCACCCGATCTTCGTCAATAATTGGATTGTTGGTGCGTCCGCCATAGCCTGACCACATCCAGAATTCTTCCGTCAGAGAACGGTGCCAGAGCAACTTGCCGTCGCCGTTATAGCCGCGGAAAACACCGCCAACGCCGAGAATGTAAACGTTGCCGGTTTCAGGATCGCCGACCACGTGCGTCCAGCCGACGCGTGTAAACGGTACGGTGGTGTGGTAGAGGCTGATGCGCTCTTCCCAAATGACTTTACCGTCGCCGGCGTCAAAGCAGGTGAGAATTGCCGACCGGTCAACGTCTGTTCCGGTCCGGCCAAGCGCGTAGACCCGGCCGTTCATAATTACCGGGGTTGAGCGACCGCTAAAATCGGAGCGCCAAATCAAATTTTCGCCTTCCAGCGACCATGACGAAACCAGGCCGGTCTCATCCGAAACGCCGTTCTGGTTCGGCCCGCGCCAGCTCGGCCAATCGGAAGCCGCAGAAATTTGCGAACCGTAAATGATAATCGTGAATAATAGAAAACTTCTAAGTGCAATCCTGGAAAAGTTTCTCATGAGCACGCATTCTCCATGACTTAATTGTCAAACGCCGAAATAATGTTGCTGTCTGATAGACGGACTCTCGCCAACTGAAAAGAGTTTGAACCTAGTCCGGAATAGCAAAACAACTACGAAAAAATGACCGGCATACTACGAAAATGTTCAAATCAGATTAAAACGCAAAGCGCTTTAAAAACTAAACTTTAATGTCTTGAAATCAAGCGCAATCAGTCAATTTGCACGCATTGTCGTTGAAGTTTGTTAAACGTTTTACCGGATTGATCTAGCTTGCCATTTCCTGAGCCATTGGCTAATCTCACCGAGTTTTCGAGGAAAAGCGTAATTTCGAGCTCAAATCCACAAAAAACAAGCGGAGCGGAGGGAGAAAATGAGTGCGACAAATTTCAATCGACGCGATTTTATTAAAATGACGACTGGCGCTGCGGCTGCTTTAAGCTTTGCGCCCTGGGCTTGTCAATCCAGAGGCGGAGACGCAGCCAAAGAGCCTCTTTTCAAAATTTCGCTGGCACAGTGGTCATTGCATAAATCTTTTTTCAGCCAAGACCCGGCAAAGATGGGTTGGGTGCAGTTTGGTCAGATGCTGTACAGCGAAAATTATCGTGACCTCGTAACCGGCGGCACCTATGATCCGCTCGATTTTGCCCGCATCGCCCGTCAGGAATTTGGCATTGACGCCATCGAATATGTCAACACATTCTATTTTGACCGCGCGAAGGATTCCGAATATCTTGCCGAACTAAAAAATCGCGCCGACAGCGAGGGCGTGACAAGCCTGCTCATTATGTGCGACGCCGAGGGCAACATTGGCGCACCCGAGGAAGCCGCACGTACCAAAACGGTTGAAAATCATTACAAATGGGTTGAAGCCGCCAAATTTCTTGGCTGCCACTCTATCCGTGTCAACGCCGCCAGCGACCACAATTTGAGCCCCGAAGAACAGCAAAAGCTCGCCGCCGACGGACTGCGTCGTTTGTGCGAATATGGCGAACAGCACGGCATAAACATCATCGTCGAAAACCACGGCGGCATTTCCAGTGACGCCTCCTGGCTTGCGGGCGTGATGGAATTGGTCGATCATCCCCGCGTCGGCACCCTGCCGGATTTTGGTAATTTCTGGCTGTCGGACAATCGCTTCGACATGTCGGAAGAAAACTGGTACGACCGCAACAAGGGCGTCGGCGAACTCATGCCTTACGCCAAAGCCGTCAGCGCAAAATCACACAAATTCGACGAAAACGGCGACGAAGTTGACTCGGATTTTCGCAAACTCATGAAAATCGTCGTCGACGCCGGTTATCGCGGCTATGTCGGAATTGAATACGAAGGCCAGGATCATTCCGAGCCTGAGGGAATTCGAAAAACGAAAGCCTTGCTTGAACGCATTCGAGAAGAAATGGCTGGGTAGCATCGGTGTAGATGTTCAGCCCGCCTGACGTTGAACCGTCAGGCTAATCCGCCTGAACCCTGCTAAAGCAGGCTGGAGGTTGAGCCGTCTTCAGGCGGGTTTTTCCAAGTTAGCCGCAGGTTTCAACCTGTGGCGACGAGCCAGGCTAAACAATTACGCATCGGTTTTTGAGAACGGTTTAGATTTTAAGCATAGCTTCGGATTCGAGGGAGGAAGAATTGTTACAAACACTCGACTGGCTGGTGATTCTGGCCTATTTCGCAATTATCATGGGATTGGCTTGGCGTGTCATCAAGCAAAGGCAAAACACTTCCGACGACTACTTTCTCGCTGGCCGCCATCTCGGTTGGTTCGTTGTCGGCGCGTCGATTTTCGCTTCAAACATTGGTTCGGAGCATGTTGTTGGCCTAGCGGGTGCGGGCGCGACGGACGGCGTTGCTTTGGCGCACTATGAATTGCACGCCTGGTGTCTGCTTGTGCTCGGCTGGGTCATGGTGCCGTTCTACATGCGCTCCAAAGTCTTTACCATGCCGGAATTCCTCGAGAAGCGCTTCTCCCCCACCGCACGCTGGACGTTGTCGATTATCTCGCTTTTCGCCTATGTTCTCACCAAAATCGCAGTCGGCATTTTCGCAGGAGGCGTGGTGTTCAGCGTCCTTTTGCCGGATGTTTCTTTCCTGGGCATGGACAGCTTTTGGATTGGATCGATTCTCGTCATTCTCTTTACCGGGCTTTACACAGTTTTGGGAGGGCTGCGCGCCGTGGCCTACACCGAAGCGCTGCAAACCGTCGTTCTTGTCGTTGGCTCTTTGCTCGTCACAGTTTTTGGTCTGCAAGCGCTGGGCGGCTGGGGCGAGCTCCGGCAGATTTTGGGGTCGGAGATGTTCAACCTTTGGAAGCCGCTGGTTCCCGAAGGCGTTGAAGGCACCTGGGCGCCTGTGCGCGAGGCGGGACGCATGGCGTGGTATTTCAACGACAATTACCCGTGGCTCAGTATGTTGTTCTGCGCCCCAATTATCGGCATGTGGTACTGGTGCACGGATCAATACATCGTGCAGCGTGCATTGGGCGCCGAGAACGAAACGCAAGCGCGTCGCGGCACTATTGCGGCTGCGTTTTTGAAACTGCTGCCTGTGTTTATTTTCATCATCCCCGGTATGATCGCGATGGCGTTGGCGCAAAGCGGCAAAGTCGCGTCCATTCAAGAAGTTATGCTCGACGCGAACGGCGAGGTCATTCGCGACCAGGCGCAGCAGGCGTTTCCATTGCTCGTCACAACAGTGCTTCCGGTCGGCATCCGCGGCATTGTCGTGGCCGGATTGCTTGCCGCGTTGATGAGTTCACTTGCGGGCGTTTTCAACGCTTCGTCGACGTTGTTCACGATGGACTTTTACTCGAAATTCAGGCCAAACGCTTCTCAAGCACGATTGGTTTGGGTTGGACGCGTCGCGACCGGGGTTATGGTCCTGGTCGGCTTGCTTTGGATCCCAGTGATTCAAGGCGGGAAAGGACTGTACGACTATTTGCAGGGGGTGCAAGCCTATCTGGCGCCGCCAATTTTTGTCGTGTTCTTCTTTGGCATTTTTATGAAACGTTTGAACGCGAAAGGCTGCCTTGCCGCCCTCGGCGTCGGCTTCGCGATGGGCGTTTTCAGGCTCGCGGTTGATACGCCGGTCAAGCTTTTCGACGGCTTTGCCTACGACCCCGGCTCGTTTCTCTGGATCGTCAATAACATCTTTTTTCAGTATTACAGCCTCATCATTTTTCTGGTGTGCGTCGCCGTTATGATCGGGGTGAGCTACGCGACGGAAGAACCCGAATATGAGCAAATCAGCGGTCTGACCTATGCCACCATGACCAGCGAAGATCGCGCCGAATCTCGCGCAAGCTGGACGCGCGTTGATGTTTTGGCGTCCGGTCTTGTGTTGGCGCTCATCTTTGCAGCGTATTTTTATTTTACCGGATAGTTTTCGCCGCTATGAAAATCTATTGCCCAAAATGTAAATGGGAGCCGCCGCCTCATGCGCTTTGGACGTGCTTCTCCGGAGGCGGCTGCGGATATTCCTGGCATACCTTTGAAACTATGGGGAAATGTCCCTCGTGCGGCAAAATTTGGCCGGATACGCAGTGTCATGCTTGCCATCAATGGTCGCCGCACATGACGTGGTATCATGTTGAGCCGCCCACAAATCAGCAACAAGAGAATAAATCACACAGCAGTAAAACGGCTCTCTCATAATCTTGAACCTGAAGTGATTTTTGTATTAAAATGCATGCTCTTCCCCCCTTCTCCGCTTTTCTGAGACGGTGTTTTTTACTTTTACTATTCCCGGCTCCGCTTGTTTTACACAGCCAGGAAGCGTCCGTCGCTGATCCGCTTGCTGAGCCCAGACCAACCTTGCGCGCCTCCTTTACAGCCGACAAAATCTCCGTCAACGGCCAATTAGACGAAGCCGCCTGGTTGGCGGCCGATTCTACTGACGGCGTTTTTTGGCAGGTCATTCCCCGGCAAGGCGTGCATTCTTCTGAGCGCACCGTGGTTCGAATTATTTACGACAACAAAAATCTCTACGTTGGCGCTTTGCTTTACGACTCCGAGCCCGACAAGCTGGTTTCGGCGGGTCTGGAGCAGGATTTTCAAACGCAGAACTCAGACATTTTCGCCGTTGCAATTGACACATACTGGGATCGTCAAAACGCCTTTCTTTTTGCGATCAATCCGGCAGGCGCGCTTTTCGATGCCCAGGCGTTTAACGACCAAGCGTACATCAACCGCTCATGGGAAGGTGTGGTTGAGGTCAAAACTTCAACAGGCGGTCATGGCTGGATTGTGGAAATGGCGATTCCAATCACGACACTGCGCTTTAATGAACAGGACGGCGAGCAGACTTGGGGAGTCAACTTTTCTCGCCGAATTCGCCGTCGCAGCGAGGACTCAAACTGGGCCCCGCTGCCGCGACAATTCCGAGTTTATAAAATGTCTCAGGCGGGCACGCTCACAGGCTTACGCGATCTTGTTCAGGGGCGAAATATTTGGATTAAGCCTTACCTGAGTACGGCGCGAAACACAGGCGCATCTTTGGAAGAAAATGCTGTCAAAAACAATTTCGATGGCGGCTTCGACGTGAAATGGGGCGTAACGCCGCGCTTGACCCTGGACATGACCGCCCTGACGGATTTCTCCCAAGTCGAGGTGGATGAGCAACAGATCAACCTGACTCGCGCTTCGCTTTTTTTCCCGGAAAGACGGGATTTTTTTCTGGAAAATGACGGCGTGTTCAATTTTTCCGATGTTCGTGTGCGAAATTATCGCACAGGCTCAGGGCCGCAAAATTTCAAACTGTTTCACTCTCGGCGCATCGGGCTTTCAAGCGACCGTGAGCCAATTCCAATCGCTGCGGGAGCGCGTTTGACAGGGCGCGTCGGCGACTTTGACCTTGGGCTGTTGTCCATGCAAACGCGCGACTCAGACGTGGAGTCTGGAGAGAATTTCTTTGTCACCCGATTACGGCGCAACGTGCTTAAAAGCTCGGACATCGGCGTGATGTTTACCAATCGTCAGGAAAACTCAGACGAGTACAATCGGGTTGTTGGCGCCGACGCCAACCTTCGGCTTTTTCGGAATTTATTACTCAACGCTTACGCGGCAACCGTTCAATCTTCCGACACAAGCGGGAGCCAATCAGCGGCGTCACTGCAAATGGCGTGGCGCGATCCGCTTTGGAACGCATCTTTTCTTTTGAAAACCGTCGGCGAAAATTTTGACCCGGGAATCGGGTTTGTCAGTCGTGAAGGCGTGCGGCGTGGATTCCTAACCGTCGGTGCGCATCCGCAGCCCAAAATCAAAAAAGTCTTTGAGCTCAATCCTTACATCGACATCGATTATTTTACAGATTTGGACGGCAAATTGGAAAGCCGCGAATTCTCGCCCGGCTTCACCACCGTTTTGACCAATAGCAGTCGAATGACGTTGGAATTTTCTTCGCGATTTGAGCACCTGGCGGAGGCGACCCCTATCGCAAGCGCTGAGGTTCCTGCCGGCGATTACCGGTTTAACTCCGGCGCATTGCGCTATCAATCTGACGGGGGAAAAAAGATTTCCGGGGTGGTCACCTTACGTTTCGGCGACTTTTTTGACGGCACGCGGAATTCGATTTCAAGCTCTTTTGCACTCAGACCTTCGGTGCGTTGGTACTTGTCAGGCTCGTTCGAGCGAAATCGCCTGAATCTTGGCGGCGAATCATTTGAAGCGAATTTGTTTGGAGCAAGATTGCGTTACGGCCATAATACACGCACCTTTTTGAGCGCGTTTGTGCAATACAATCAAATCGAGGAAAAAATGGTAAGTAACATGCGCTTCAACCTCATCCACGCGCCACTGAGCGATATTTTTCTGGTTTATCAAGAAGAGAGAGATTTGGACGCTCTCCCTGGCGCAAGCGCGGTTTTGAATCGCATTTTGACGCTCAAAGCGACCAAGCTTTTTGCGTTTTAGAATAAGGAAAACTCTTTTATCTCTTCCATAACCGAGTTCGCTTTCCGCATCTTTTGAATTTAGGCATTTTGATTTAATTCAAAAAGCGGGTTGCTCCGTAAGCTTTGAGGCGGGCGCTAAAATAGTCAATGCGATGCTTTTGATATATTGAGAAAATGTTAGTCGTGAATAAGCGAGGAAAAATGGAGACGAAAGAAATTAAAATAGTGCTATCTTTTAACAATGCTATAAATGAAGGTAATATTGAGTTGTTATCGAGTTTGATGGCTGAAGATCATACATTTATAGACGTTAGCGGTACTGCTCATACAGGAGTCAAGGAAATGACTGAAGGATGGGAAGATTTTTTTCGTATGTTCCCCGATTATAAAAACAACTTTGAAAACATACTTCAAGATGGCAATTTGGTCGTTGCACTTGGAACGGCCTGCGGAACATACAATGGCAATCGTGGGCTGATTCCGGAAAATCGGGTTAGATGGACAGCCGCCTGGAAGGCGATAGTAGAAAATGATAAAATAAAGTTATGGCAGGTCTATGCCGACTGGACTGAGAGTATGAAAATAATTGAAGAGGATCAAAAAGCTGGCAAGTCGGCAAACCAGAAGCAGTGAACCATGACTTGCCGTAGATTCTATAGGCCATTGAATCCAGTGCGATAAGGATAAACTTTGGTAAAAAAGCACGGCAGACTAAATTATCACGTTGACTTTTACACGCGTACAGTAAATTCAGAGTTGAATTTCCGTGTAAAACCAAGCGCTAACGCATGTAAAGAGACTCAAAGCCTTTGGCTTAACAAGAGAACCAAGCTGAAGTGCAGACGCAGATCGTGGCTGAATTAGTGGGCAGACAATTAGTTACGCGACAACGCCTCGACGAAAAGCTCAAAGAGCTTGAATAGCGACTTGGAGCGATGATGGTCGTTGCTGTTGGGGCAATCGCAGCACTTGTAAAAATCCTTTAATCGATCCCCCACCAATTTTTTGAAAAACATCGGCCGGATTACAAAGCCGGTCGTTCATTCAGTGCTTTTTGAATAGTGCGTGCGGCACGTTCTCGTTCCGCTCCAGCGAGTGGGAGTTTTGGCAAACGCACCCGCTCATTGCCCACGCCCGCCATCGCTTCAGCAAGTTTGATATTTTGTACGAGCTTGGTCGAAACGTCCAAATCCAGCAGAGGCTTGAACCAGCGATAGAGCTTTCTGGCTTCTTCAATTTTTCCCGCCACAGCCAAATCATATAAAACAACCGTCTCTCGCGGAAAAGCGCAAACCAAACCGGCAATCCAGCCAACGGCGCCGAGAAAAATGCTCTCCAATGCAATGTTATCCACTCCGGTAAAGACCTGGTAGCGATCGCCGCAGGCATTGTAAATATCCGTTATGCGCCGAACGTCGTCGGAAGATTCTTTCATGGCGATAAATTTTGGCTCGTCAGCCAACTCAACAAACATTTCCGGGGTAACGTCCACGCCATAGGCGACGGGATTGTTGTAGATCATTATTGGCGCGTCAGTCGCGGCAGCGCCAGTGCGCAGGTATTGGATCGTTTCACGTCTGTCTGAGACGTAGCGCATAGGCGGCAAGAGCATGAAACCGTCCGCCCCTTGTTTGCGGCTCTCTTCCAAGGTCTTGCACATGTCAGAAGTCGTGTTTTCAGCCACGCCAGCCAAGACGGGAACTTTGCCGTTGCTGACTTCAACCGCTATTTTCAAAACATCTATTTTTTCTGCCGCGCTCAACGAACCGTTTTCGCCAAGCGAGCCTGTCACGACCAGGCCGTGTACGCCGGCTTCGAGCTGAAAATTAAAATGCCGCTCCATTTCCTTGAAATCCAGCTTGTCATCTTCAGTAAATTTCGTAGTCACCGCTGGAAATACGCCTCGCAATTTCTCACCCATCATTCACATCTCCAAAAATATGCTTGTCGCTATGTATGAATTTCGTGACGGCTATTATATGCGGGAAAGGTCAAATGGCAAGTGAAAGGCGACCGGAAAACAAAAAGGGACATGGCGGAGAGCCATGTCCCTTTTAGATTTTAAGGTATACCCAAAACGAGGAGGAGGTAATTTTAGCAATTCCTTCTTTTCGTGTTCCCATACACGCGTTAGCAATCAGACTCCATATTTCCGGCGGCGTCCCTGTCCACCAGGGAGCAAAGTTGCAGTGCGAGGTGATGAGTCCTACTCCAAAAGTCGGTAAGTTCGTGAAGCAGTTCAAAGATGCGCGCCCGTCAATCCATGACAAATTCTGAGTTGCTGCGTCTGCCCTTCCCTGGCATGTTGCGTTAAGCGCGACCGACTTTTTCTGGCGTCTGAGAAAAGAACGAAAAGCTGCGAGTACTTTAGCCAACTTCATGCCACGTTAGCGAGCGATTTTTTAACGACTCGTCACCTTCAAAAATCGCTTCGGCGGCACGCATTTGGGGGCGCAAAGACGTGAACGCTCTGTTCGAAGTTGAGACATTGTATCAATACTGCGCTTCGGCAAAAAGCATTGACATTTTTGCAAGTAAGGTCTACTTTGAAACGGACAGAAGAATGAATGACTCAATCGCATTTTCAAAATGTGGCTCAAATCAATTTTTAGAAAGAATTTGCCATTGACAGGAGAGCATTGCAGCACTCTCATCTTTTTTGAGCCATTCTCTATGAAGCGCAAAGAATGTCGTCGGATTACGCATGGTACTGAAGTTAAAATATGGAGATTCTTACACGCAGGCGAAGCTGCGGCTGAAAGCGCCATTGGTGGAATTGAAGCCTCGCCGCGTCACTTCGTTGCAGTGTTCCGCCGATTTGCTGTCCCGTTCGCTTGATAGATCCGTTGGTTCATACCCCGCCCGCCGTCTCTTTCGGCGCGCTCGAAATCTCCTAATTGTCCTTCCTCAAAACAATTGGCGCGGCCAAGCCGTTGCTGCATTAAATGCTCTGCTCGCTTCCCTGCGTCAAGCGCATGTTTTAGACAAAGAAGTAAAAATTTTGCTGGCGGGGCGCCGCAGAGTTCCGCTCAATCGTTCGCAGATTATTCAATTCTTTGGGGAAGAGATATTCGAACGCTATCAAATTTTCCAGCATGATGCAACGGACCAAGCTCAACTAGAGTTTGTCGGAGAAACACATTCCGGAACGCCGATTTTCCTGAACAAGCATATTTTGGATGCGGATGAAATTATTTTATGCAGTCCAATTGCGCCGCATCCCCTTTTAGGATATAGCGGCGGGCCGTCAGTTATAGTTCCTGACTGCGCAGGCGAAGTTACCATTGCCAGGCTCTATGATCAGGCGCTAGACGCAAAGGGAAAGGTGCATAAACGCTGCACCGACTGTTCGACGGAAGGCAATCCTATTCAAGAAAGCATCCGTGAATCGCTAAGATTCATTTCAGCACGATTTGGATTTTATGTTGTGTTTAATCACAACAACGGACTCGTTTCCGCATTTTCAGGTCACCCTTTCCAGGCTTTTGCCGCAGGCTTGGAAATCGTCGATTCTCTCTCCGTCGTTGATATCGAACGTCAAGCCGACGCAACGATCGTTTCGCCCGGCGGCGCGCCGCACGACAACCGGTTTATTGACGCCGTTCCCGCTCTTTTACGGGCACTTCGATCCACGCGACCTGGCGGGGCCGTCTTTTTATCTGCGGCTTGCCAGCAAGGTTTTGGGTATAACGGATTCCGAAATTCAACTTCTTCAAACGGCTCATTTCTGAATGAATCCCCCAACCAACTCTCTGGCATTGAAGAAAAATTAATGCGCACTCTTCTTGCAGAGTATTCCCGGCGGAATCATATCTTTTGCGTTTCTCAATTGCCGGAGCCCCTTGGTCATCTCGAAGAGATTCAGCATTATACCTCACTGCAAGAAGCTTTGGACAAGGGGCTGCCCCAAGAAGCGCGCCCGGAATTGGTCTATCTAATCAACGACGGCGTCTTTACTGTTCCGCTATACAGCGCCGTCAACCGCGGAATACACGTATAATTCTCCCAAATGGCGTCATTAGAAAGTTAAAGTTTTTGCATAACTTTACAACTCGTCCCGCCAATGTTGCCACACCGCCACAAAACTCTATATATTGATTTTTTGTCGCGCGGCGCGAACCGTTTTTAGCTTTTCCGGCGCCAATGAAAACCTGATCTTTTCCAAACCAACCCTATTTTTCTAATGATACTTCCCGACGTTTAAGCCAAAAGCGTCTTTTATATCATCTTATCTCCTGTGACCACAAACCCGGTCTTTCAATGAACCTTACCTTTCGTGCGGGAGAAAGGCGAGAAACAGGATCAGAGCCGTTAGAACACGCAATTTTGTTATCACGCAACTACATTTTGAAATTGCGTAATAGCACATTGACTCATGGGGTTTTATTTGAACAAAACTTTGGATTTTAACCGAACGGATGTCTTCGAATGCAAAAAATCAGTTTCCCAGGGCGAGCGGGCTTTCAAAAGGAGCTTAAAAAACGCGTCAATCGCTATTTCGAAAAAAACAACATTTCACAAAACGGCGATTGGCGAATGTTCGTAAAAACGGCTGTAATCATGGCTGTTCTCATAACTTCATACGTCTCTCTAGTATTCTTTGAAATAAATCTTTTCTTAGCGATTATCGCTGCAATTACATTTGCTGTGAGCTCTGCACTGGTAGGTTTTAACATCATGCACGACGCAAATCACGGCAGCTATTCAAAAAACAAAAAAATAAACGGCGTTCTCAGCTATACCCTGGAATTGGTCGGCGCAAGCAACTGGCTCTGGCGCCATAAACACAACATTCTGCACCACACCTACACAAATATCGATGAGCTTGACGACGATATTCACCTCGGCGGACTCATGCGTTTAAGTCCGGTGCAAAAACGTCACTCCTGGCACCGTTTTCAACATATCTATGCATTTCCCGCCTACAGTCTCTTGACGATTATTTGGGTGACGTTTGGCGATCTTTACAAATTGGTTTCAGGACGAATCGGCGAATATAAATTGCCGAAGCCGACTCTTAAAAATGCATCGATTTTCTTTGTAAGCAAGTCACTTTACTACTTTTATACTCTCATACTGCCAATGTTCTTCCACCCGATCTGGCTGGTGATCATATTTTTTATTGCCACACATCTCTTGCTTGGCTTCATTACTTCAATCGTGTTCCAACTAGCGCATACGGTTGAAGGCAATTCTTTCCCTTCGCCCGACCCGTCATCCGGACAAATAGAGAATGAATGGGCGATACATGAAGTGGAGACGACGGCAAACTTTGCACGGAGAAACAAGCTGGCTACATGGATGCTGGGGGGACTGAATTTTCAAATCGAGCATCATCTCTTTCCGAGAATCTGCCACGTGCATTACCCGGAAATCAGCAAGATCGTGGAGCAAACTTGTAAGGATTTCGGCATTTCATACCTGTCTTACCCAAGCGTCCGAGCGGCGGTTGGCGCACACGTCCGGTTTTTGAAACAGCTTGGACGTGGAGAGTTGGCTTTCTCGTAAGAAAACCTCTGCTTACTTCAAAGCCCTTTAAGGTTGTCGCAATCCTTAAAGGGCTTTTGTTTTTGAGAGACGTGAGCGAATAAATCGAAGACGCTCAGCCTTTTCAGAAAGATGATTTGGCGTTGATGTTACGCACGCCAATGCATCGCCTGTTGCTCAGTCTTGAACATGGTTTCATTAGCACCGGGCTTGAGCCCGGTGACGCGCAAGGCTCTCATTTTTATCCCTTCCGCCGTGCTGGCGCGGCGGAAGGGATGGGACTGGCGTCTTCAAAAATCTCCGTTCTGAAGAGCGGAGCTAATGAGAATCAAAAAGTTGCCTGCGGGCTTTAATCGCGCGTGCCAAACGGCGGTGCGTAACATCAGTTCTTAATTGAAATCTCAAACGTCGATGCAGGCAGTCCGGCGGAATTAAAAAGCGACGCCTTCGAGCCGTTTTTCCAGGCATAGCGCACGGCAATCGGTTTTTGAGCCGCGCTTAAGGCCAGGAAGATTTGTTTACCGAGAAGACCAACTTCAGCTTCAACAGCAGCCATAGTACCGTCTTCAAAAACAACCTCGAAGCCTTCGATAGGCTTGCCTCTTTTCGACAAAGATTCTGCCCGGGGATCAAAATCCAGAACGATTTGATCATTTTCGCGCTTGGCGGAGCGGCAGACCGGGCCGGAGAAATGAACGGACTTTTGCTTGTAATCTTTCGCCAAAGCCCAGCGCGCCAGCCGCTCGCCGACGTCTTTTTTGTTGGCTGGATGAATGTTGTCAACATTGCCAATGTCCAAAGTCACGACTTGACCGGTTTTGGGCACTCGTAAGGTCAAGTTCTGCGCGTTCCGCAGTTCTGCTGACTCAGAATTTTCAGGACGAGAGTACCGAAACGGAGCGATTTGGACATAGTAAAAAGGAAATTCTTGTTTCCAAGCCTCGCGCCAGCCCTGGATCATTTTGGGAAACAACGATTTATACTGCTCAGCGCGCCCCACATTCGACTCCCCTTGATACCAAATTGCGCCCTTGATCGAATACGGCACAAGCGGAGCGAGCATGGCGTTGTACAAAACCGTCGGCGTTCGCGGGCCGAACGACGTCGTAAGCTTAGGCCGGGAAGCAAAGTCGCCCACAGTGCCTCCAATCACAAAAAACTTTCCGCTTCTGTATTCGGCGACAGGCAGATAACCCCATTCACCAGCCAGCGAAACCGCGTTCTCAGCGTTATTTTCGGGAAAAACACGCATGTCCCCGGGTTCGCCGTAAATGCCTCCCCCGCCGCCCGTATCAACAACGCGCACGGAAATCATATTATTTCCTGAACGGACAATGCTCGCAGGGATTTTGTACGATCGTTTTTCTTGCCATTGTCCAAGCGCCTGCATGCCGCCGACAAATTCGCCATTGAAATACGCGCGATCCATGTCATCGATAGGCCCCAATTCAAGAATGAGGTTTTCCCCGTTCCAGGCCTCAGGAAGCTCAACCTTCTTTCTGAACCAAACCGTGCCGTCGAATTCGCTCATTTCCGTGCGCTCCCAAGTCGTCGGCAAGTTCATTCGCGGCCAGTCTCCGTCAGCATGATCAAGTCCCGCGAGAGCGCCGACGCCAAATTCGAGTTTTGCCAAACGGTCTTCATCGGCTGGATCGCCGGTTGTCACAATTTCGCGGTCTTTGAGCCAGTTCTCCAGCGCCGCGTGCTCCGCTTTCGAAGCTTCCATCTGCGCAACTACATCTTTAAAATCGTCGATTTGTTCCAGATGAGCAGCGGAAGTCCAAGCTTCAGCCGGGGCGCCGCCCCAACTCGTGTGAATCAAACCAACGGGAATTTTGAGCGTTTCGTATAGTTTTCTGCCAAAGAAAAACGCCGTCGCACTGAAATCTCCAGCGGTTTCCGGCGAGCTCACAGCCCAAGCGCCTGCAACCGTTTCTTGCGGTTCGTCATCGTAAGCGCGAGTAACGGTGAACATGCGAATTTGCTCGAAGTCCGCGGATTGGATCGTCATTTCACTATCCGCAATCGGATCACTGGGAAGCCAGCCGCGCAAGGGCATTTCCATATTCGACTGACCGGAACAAAGCCAGACCTCGCCAACCATGACGTCTTTGATTTGAATTGTCTCTGATCCCGAAATGATTTCGACCTGATACGGTCCGCCCGCTTCCGGCGTTTTCAGCGTTGTGCGCCATTTGCCATCAGTGTTGGCTTGTGCTTTGGCGTCCTTGCCCCAACTCCCGGAAACGACCACTTCCGTTCCCGGTGACGCTTTTCCCCAGAACGCCGCTTTGGTCTTTTGCTGCAAAACCATGTGATCCGAGAACAATGGCATGACTTCGAGGCTTTGGCAAAAGGCGGCTGAAACGAGGCTGAAGTATAGAAAGAAAATTCTCAAAAAATGCTTGGTCGGGTTCGAAAAGAATTTCATGATAACTTCCTCACTTAAAAAAACTGAAAGGACTTCTTTTTGGCAGAAAAACTTTCGCTTTGTATCGATTGTTGTCAGTGTATTTCTATGTTGACTGGGTGGGTCGAATCAACCCGTTTGCATCGCCAAAAGCTTCCAAGGCTGGAAGACTTAATATCTGATGTTACGCGCCAGCTATGAAACCAAAAAAACTCCTGTCAAAGTCATTCCCGCGCAGCAGGCTGTTGCAGAATGGAAAATTTCTCAATCGCGGCCTTAATTTGTGAAGCGAATGAGCTATATAGCTGCACGTTGGAAGCTCGCTGTAGCTTTGTCGCGAATTTTATTAGGCGTGATCTTATGGAAAATCTATTCTGCAACAGCCTGGCAGGCGGGAATCCAGGGGCTGTGCGCGATTGACTGGATTCCCGCCTGCGCGGGAATGACGTAAAAGCGACGTTTCTCTGGTGCTGTTTGAGAAATTTCCAAGAGTGCATAACATCAGTTAATATCAAAACGAAACGATCCTATTCTTAACTTTGAGCTTTTGACTCTACACCGTGATTTCGATACGATTTCCTTCAGGGTCGAGAACGACGCTTTCGTAGTATCCGTCGCCTGTTCGGCGCGGGCCGTCCAGCTTTTTATAACCGTCTCGTTGAAGTCGGTCTGTCAGGTTATCGACATTATTTTCCGAACCTACTGAAAACGCTAAATGGGCGTACCCGATAAACTCTTGCACCGAGTTCTTCCTCTCGCGTGTTTCTACACCTGGTCGCTGCATGATTTCCAAGCGAGCACCGGACAAGAAACTCAAAAAATAGGATTGAAACCGCTTTTGTTCATTGATGTATTTTGCGTTCGATTTCGCTTCAAAATACTTTTCATAAAACGCCTTTAATTTGTCGATATCCTTCGCCCAAAGCGCAGCATGTTCTAACTTTGCCACGACTCACACCCTCTTTCGTTACGCCTTTAAATTCAGTACCACATCCGCTCCATTCCCGCCATTTGTCGCGCGTCGGCCAGTTGCCCGCGATGCATAAGCCAATGATCCGACGCATACTGGAAACAGCGTCGATAAGTGCCGAATAATTCTTCTGCACCGTCAGGCGCATTCTTGCTTCTGCCGTCCAAATCTTCCTCAGTAAATGAGTCAAGAAGCGAGATCGTTTCGACGCGCACATCTCTACATTTTTTCAGTACTTCACGAAACGGCGGGAAGAGGTTTTCATCATCCGGAACTTCAGAGCCGTCAAATAAATCACTCCATCGAGCCAAAGGATTTGGCCTTCCAAGCATAAAACTCTGAATGACTTGCGATTCAATGTATGCGAGGTGGCCAAGTATCCACAACGTGTGCAGACCGCCTCTTGGGGTCGAGAAGATCATGCAATGTTCTTGCATGTCTTCGATTCGTGAAAGAACGATACTTTCACTCAATTTTAGATTCTCTCGAATAAGGTCGATTGATTGCATGGCTTTCCGTTCAATTTACAATTTGATGTTACGCGCCAGTTCTATAATACAGCCACCGATTATTAACGTCAGTACTGCGGAGCCGTATTACCGTCAACCTAATTTCGAGAAGCCCAAGATTCTCGATCCCAATCTCTGGATTGGGATCGAAATTGCACTCGAAACTGGAGTTTCGAGTGCATTTCCGTTCCCAAACCGAAGTTTGGGAACGAGCCGCTGTTTGCGGTTGAGCCTAGGGAATGTTTTGCTGTGCGTAACATCAGTTACAATATCAAATCTACCGCAAAACCAATCTCTGGCTGAGCGGCGCGTTTTTCTCAAGATGCTCGGAATTGTAAATGTGAATTAATTCGTGGACGAATAAATAAATCTACAGGCGCATCGATCAAAATCAACAGATATTCGCCAGCATGTTGGAAGGTTTTCACGAAAACAGAGTAGGTTTGAGAGGTCGCTTGGGCGGGATCGGCAGGTTGGGTGCGGGTGCTATATTTGTGGATAGATTATTCGTCATTACGGAGGAGCAAGCGGCGACAAAATGCGAGTTCAAAAAATATCCGTGCAGCGATTTACTGCAATGCGCCGCTGCACGGATAAGCTTCAAACCCATATTTTCCATTCCGAAACAATCTCGAAAGTTGGAACTCAGGCGCTTGGCTATAACATAAATGTATAACCCGCCCGCAAATACTCGAGCCGCTCAAACGCCCAGTTCGTGTTACTGAAATAAACGTCGTAATATTTGAGACGCTGAATTTCGTAGGCAAAATCGAAGCGGCCAAAGAGGGCGAAAAGGCTAAGACCGAACGTGTACGCATTTGAAACCGGGCCCTTTTCCAAATCCGCTGCGCCGTCGGGGATGAAGACTTGCGGGATGCTGCGATAGCCGCCAAGCAAGGCCAATCGTGAAAACGGGCGGAACTCAACCCCGGCGCGGAAGCTGGTTTGATCGACCCAATCACGGTGGGTTTCGTCGTTGGTTCTGAAGGAGAAATCGGCGCTGCCATAGGGGCGGCGTTCTAAATCCAGAGCGATTCCAAAATTTTCATGCGGTTGTAAATGCAATCCGGCGCTGAATGAAAAAGGAACGTCGAGCTTATCTTCTCCAGAGCTTTGCTGCGTCGAATTTGAATTTGCATCGGCGGTTGTTGTTGAATAGCTCCAATTCCGGTTGATAGTATAGCCGGGCTTGAGCGAGGCGCCAATACTCAGTTTATCGAATTTGAAAAGAAAACCGAGATTGATTTCCGTTGCGCTGAATTCTGACTCTCCGCTGGTGCGTGCGTTCAGGGTGTCATAAGTGAAGCTATAAATCTGGATGCCGTCAAACAGGTCGAAATAGCCGACGCGGTTGAGCGCCTGAAAATCTTGCGTCGTGCCGGAAAGCCTGTTCATGCTGAGACCGACTTGAAGGCGTTTCATCGGCGCGGCGGCAACAGCAGCGGTAAAACTGCTTAACGGCCCCGTACGCTGACGCTCAAAATCCGACCAGGTGACGCGCACGGTGTCTCCCGCGCCGACAACCCGACTTGGCAGGTCGCCGTAGCCGTCCCAGGCAAGATGCGGCACGGTGTGGGTTTGGTTGCGGTCGTAATTTGAGACGACGATTTGCCGGTTGTAGCCGACCGAAGCGACGAAATCTTTTTTGCCCAGCTTGAAAGGTGCGGCTAAAGCAAAATTGCTGAAACCGGATTGATCGAGTTCTTTTTGCCAATCCGCCGCTTCCTCGCTGTAATTATCCTGCCCGAGAACCGGATCGTTAACGATATAGGTCGAATCGTCGAAAAACGCGTCGTTATCGATCACGCCGTTGAATTCCGGGTTCGGCGTATAGAGCCCGTCAAGGATGAATGCTAATGTAACAACCTGTCGGTTCGGGCGGTAGTCCTGACGCTCTCGCCACAGATTTTCCGAAGAGTTGAAATTCGCCGTGAATTGAATGCCGGAAATGCCGACCAAGCCCGCAGGATTCCAAAATACGGATTCAAGCTCTCCTGAAGCGGCTGTAAACGCTCCGCCCATCGCCGTCGCTTTTACGCCGTTCCGGTTCGCGAAGTCCAATCCTTGAAACGCCAGATTGTCGCCGCGGTGCTGTGCGAATGCTGAAGCAGTAAAAGCCAACGCGAAGAGGGGAACGGCGAGAGAAAATGTTTTTTTTCTATTTATTTGCATCGTTTGTTATCTCCGTCAGCCCATCAATTAAATGAAAAATTCAGCGACACGCGCTGCACGCTGCCGAGGAAACTGCCGAAATCGTTGTAAGCGTAGTCGAATTGCATTTTGCTGAATTTCAGGCCGAACCCGAGGGTCAAGCCTTCTTCGTCAAAGTTAATTTTGTAGCCGCTGCGAATCATGAGAAAATCGCTGAAAGCGTATTCTGCTCCGATATGTTGCTGCTGGCTATGATCGCGCGTTTGGGCAAGGTCGTAAGCGAGCAGCAGTTTTTGCGAACTCGAGTTTGAGAGGAAAGCGTTATCCGGGCCAATCAAATAACCGGACACGCCGATTGAAAACGCCTGCGGCAACGGGTAGCCTTCGTTGAAATATTTGATTTCCGGCCCGAAATTGCGCAGCATCGCGCCGAGCATCAGCGATTTAAGGCCGGTAGAGTACAACAGACCGCCGTCGAAAATGATTGACGATGTGTTTTGCGCAATCAGGTCTTCGCGCGCGAACTTCGCGGTCAAGCCGAATGAGAATTTGTCCGTTAAGGATTTGGCGTAGGAAAGGCCAAAAACCATCGAGTTCGGGCTAAAGGTGTTGCCGGTCAAGCCAGGGTTGTAAACGCCGGTCGCGTCATCGCGAACCAGTTGATCGACGCGCGTTTCTTCGAACTCTCCGATGTCATTATACAAGAGATGCAGTCCAACCGTGCCGAAACTCGAAAGATTATAGGAAAGAGAAAAACTCGTCAGCTTGACGTCTAGAAACCAGTCAAGATATGAGAGCGAAAGATCGAGATTTTCGGTGTGAGACAGAGCGGCGGGATTATAAAATGCGGCTTCTGATGATTGCAGCATTGCCGCGCCAACGCTTCCCATCCCGGCCGCGCGCGCATTTGGCACGATCTGCAAGAACTGAAAAGACGTTGTGCCGACCTGGTCGAGCCCGGTGACCTGTGCGTTCAGCGAGCCGGTCATAGCGAATGCCATAATCAGCAGGCAGCAGGCAGGGATTCTTCGCCTAAACATATTGAGTCCTCCGATTTGACATTACTTCATGATGAATAATTTGCCGGTCGCTTTCTCGCCGCCCGGCGTTGAGACAATGTAAAAATAAACGCCCGAGGCGATATCCTGATTATTGCGCGTCACCTGGAACCAGGGCGTGGAAAAAACGCGCTCGTCGTGCTCAATCGTTTCGATAAGCTGACCACTGTAGCTGAAAATTCGAATGGTGGCGCGTTCGGGAAGGCCATAAAAGCCAATGGCGTTTTTCTGTCCCTGCCCGTCAAAACCGGATTCGACGACGAACGGATTTGGCACGGCGTAAACCTTGCCCAACGTTTCCACTGAAGCGACGTTTTTGGCGTGCTCGGTAAAATTCGTGCGTCCGCTTTGGTTGCCGTGTTCGTCAACCGAGGTCACCGCGTAGAATTTGGTCTCGCCGAGTCTGAAGCCTTGATCCGTGTCCTCAAATTCATACATGCCTTCATCGTTCACGCTTCCAATCTCAACCGAATCGAGCAGCGCAAACGGCCCGGCGGAGAGATCGGCGCGAAACACGTAAAACTTCGCTAAATTACCCAACAAACGTGGATGGCTGAAGCTCTCGACCGCACGTCCCCATTTGACTTTTACCGTTGCCGTCGCTGTATTTTCAACGGTGATCACCGGAGCCGGGACGGGCGCTGGAATCTGGTACTTGTTGGCGTTCGTCGAGGGGCGCGGATTAATTTCAGGGAAAATCATACCGGTCGGATAACGTTCGCTGGCTGCCGGCCCCGTACCCGCCGCGTCATAAGGAATTTCTTCGCCGAGATAAGCTTCGTGCGCTTTGTGAGCGACCTGCTGCACAGTGATCACATCGGAATTGATGTGGTCGGGATAGCCGAAATCGTCGAGATAATTTTCCGTCAAAACCCGCCCGTCAATTTCGACTTTTTTGTTCCAATCTCGAATCGGGTAGAACTGCCGGTCGCGTTGACCGCCGAGCGTCATTTTACCGGCCGTGCCGCCATAACCGATGACTTCCGCCATCGCAAATTCGAGTTTTTCGCCATGTTCCAAAGTATAAGGGCCGAAACCGGTAATCGCCATGCCGCCGTTGTAACTTTCGTCCCACTCAAACCGCGCGCGCCCCTTCCATTCCCGTCCGCCCGGCAGCACGTATCGGCCGCCGTCGGAAGGAAATCCCGATGGAACGCCGACTTCGCCGAAGACCGTCCACCAGCGTTCGTCCAGCGTCGCGGCGCGGTCGATCATCTTTGGCGAGCGCGTATTTGGCGTGCCGGTTTTCATGTTCCACGGCTGCAGAATATGGCCGTTTTCGTCGGTTTCAAAAAACCGGTTGCTGTTGTCGCGCAGCATAAAATTCACGTAATCCGATTCGTTGCGGTCGCGGTCAATCGGATCGACGACCGCCAAGTGATTGGAATCCCAGTACAAAAAGGCGTAACCCGGACAAGCTGCGCCCAAAAGTCCGCCGCCGTTAATACCTGTCTGCGCAAATTCCAAGAACAAATCTGGATCAGGTTCCGGCTTGGCGGAGAAAGCCTCTACCTGGTCGCCAAAACCGGTCTGCGTTGAAGTCTGCCAGAGCAGCCAATAATCCGGGTCCATGGAGTAGCGCTGGTCCGAGCGGTAGATGCCGCCGGGATCGCCGTAAAACCACGGCTCGCCGTACCAGCGCCCAAACGCCATTTTTGACGGCCCAAAACCGTAATTAACGTGGAACAGCACATCCTTCAATTTCGTCGTGCGCTCAATCGTCGCCGGATTGCCGTCGGTGTCGCCGGTGTACTCGAGCTCGTATTCGTAGAGAATCATGTCGTCGAAATCGGGGTAGCTCCAGGTGCGCGAGGTGCGCGTGATGGTAATGCCGACGGGTGTGGCCCATTTCGCGATAATGATTTCTTCCGCTTCGTTCGGATCATAATTCGGATTCAATTCGCCGTTTTCCAAAAGCGGGTAATTCTCAATTTCTTCGAGGGAGAGCGGAAAGCTCCAGATTCCAAACGGCAGCTCGGTCTGCGTCCGCGTCCCAACACCGCCGCAGAAGGCGTACATGCGATTGTCCGCGCCTGGTTTGCCGTCTTCGTTAGCGGAAACGTACACGCCGCCGCCCCACGAATTGTGGTGCCCGTCGTACTCGATGCCTTCAATGATGGTGCGCGAGCGCGGCGGCCACTCCATCAGCGGCAAATTCGTTGTGGCGAATACGAGCCACGGGCGGCCAATCGTACCGGTGTTAAAAACCGTCTGATGGATCATGCCGCGATCATGAATACGAAACTCCCGCACCTGCGCTGACGCTTCAAAAGCAGCAAGCGCAAGAAAAGGCAAAATTATTCGAGTCATCTTCAATTTCATTCTATGACTCCATTTTAAAGTCAGAATTATTAGAGTCAAAATGACGAAGTTTTTTGATTTATGATTTTGACTTCAATCATTTTGAGTTAAAACGACATACATTTTTCTAAAAATCAAACTCGATCCCGAACCGATAATGCCGGGGCTGGTTGCCAAAAAGATAGCCTTCCAGACTGGTGAAGTAAGGCGCGAATTCGGTTTGGGTCAGCAGGTTTTCGCGATCTTCCATGTAGCGAATCTTGAACGTATTCTGCTCGCCCTGCGGGTCTTGAAACGTCCGTCCATAGTTGAAGAACCGCTTGTTCAACAGGTTGAAAGCCTCGGCGTAGAACTTCGCGCCCGTGCCGTTAATCGAAACCGTCTTGTTCAAACGCGCGCGCAAATCATGCTCGGTCGGTGAACGCTGATTCATTTGCAAGCCCTGCCCGCTCGGATCCCAGGTAAAGGGTCGTCCCGAAGACAGGCGGTAAGTCCCGCTTATGGAAAGATCGCCGAACGGGTGAAATCCGAAAAGTGAGAAGCCGGCGTTTTTATTTGTGCGCAAGCTCAAATTTCCGACCAGCTTGTGCGTCCGGTCGAAATCCAGAAAGATGTCTTTGGGTGACGGCAGGATGTCGTCGAGAGCGTCGTTCTCAAAAAACTCCGCGCGTGCGCCGCTGCCGATAGCGCCGCCGGACTTGCCTTTCGCCGCTTCCCAATTGTAGCGCACATATCCGCGCAGCCAGCCAAGATTCTTTTCCAAATTGACGTGAAAGCCTTTCACGTTGGCATATTCGCGATTGTCGAACGTGAAATAGCGATTGCCGCCGTTGTCTTCATAAACCGCGAATTGCAACAGGTTGCTCACATCTTTCAGATAAGCGCTCACATCCAGATAGAAGCCGAGCGGCAGGGCGCGAACAAGACCAATGTCGTAGGAAATCGTGCGCTCCGGCTCAAGCTCCGGGTTTCCGAGGCGCTCATAATCCGGCGTGCCCTGATAGCGCAGGCGGTTGACAAAAATGTACTCAAACGCCGGACGCTGGGTAAAAACGCCGTAGTTCAAATGCAGCACCGCCTGATCGGAAACCGGGAATGAAATGCCAATACGCGGCTGGAAATGATGGCGCAGACTCGTGTTTTGCGTCGCCGCCAGCGACTCGTCATAAAACGCGCCCTGCTCAGGATCGGTCGGATCGAAGTTTGGATTTAGATAGGGCGAGAACTTGTTGGTGAAAAACTGCGTGTTCAGATCGTAAAAATCGTAACGCATGCCCAGGTTCGCGATCATCCCCTCGAACTCGAGCTTGTCCTGCACATAGAACGCGCCTTCAAACGGCGTCTTTTTGTAATTCTCCAAACGCAATTGCGATGCGTTGCTGCGGCTGCGAAGATACGCCACATCAATATCGTAGCGGTAGAACTGAAATCCCGCCTTCAACAAGTTGTTCTTGTTAATCTGGCTCGTCAGGCTGCCGTTGAAGGTCAGCGTATTGGTTTTTTCCGAGCCGCTGGTTGTCTGCAATTTGCCGATTTGGTAACCGGTCGGCGCCGTGTAGTCGCGCCAATTGATCCGGTCGGTATAAAGCTGGGTGAAAGTGCTGTCGCCAAGCAAATCGATTTTGTCTTCTTCGCGCGTAAAGAGCTGGCTGATTTTGAGATCGACAAAGGTTGAAGGGTTGAGCACTTTGTTCCACGCCAGACCAACTTGATGCGTGCTGCGCGTTTGCTTCGTCACATTCGTGGCGCGCTCAAACCAGCGAAAATAATTGCTCGTGATGCCGTTGCTGAAGCCGTTGCTGAAATTGTAGAGCAGTTTGATTTTGCTGCTCGCGTTGGCGTGGTAGGTGATGTTGCTCATCAGTTGCTGCGACAAATTCGGTCTGCCCGTCGGCAAAAACGGTTGAGAAACATTGTGCTGTCCGGCGATGAACATCGTCGTATTTTTGACAAGCGGTCCACCGCTGGAAAATTCGACGCGATAGTCAGGCGCGTCGTATTCCAAACCGATGTCACGGACGGATTGCAGCCAGAGAATTCGGGTCAAATCAGCGGTGCGCAGGGAGTCTTCGCGGCTGATGGGCTGCGGGGGAAAGACAATCGGAGCGTCCGGAAGATAGCGGTCAAAGCTCAAACCAAAATGCGCCCATAAATCAACGCCGGAAATAGGGTCTTTGCCGAACGCCCATTCTTCCGTGCTGTTGAGACGGTCAAAATAGTCGATGTAATCTTCCGAGAAAACACTGCCGCCGTGGGTCTTGTAGTAAGAATTCGTCGTCGATGCGTCGATCGTCGTTTCCCATTTATCGGAGCGCCCTTCCTTCGCGACCATGTTGATCACGCCAGACTGCACGTTGCCGTACTCGGCGCTAAAGCCGGAAGTATAAACTTCAACCTGCTGCAAGCCGATGGTCAACGGTTCAAACGCCGTAGAATTCGAAAGCGGGTTTCGCAGGCTCGCGCCGTTGATCAAATAAACCGCCTCGCCCGCACGCCCGCCGCGGAAATGCCCGTCCGAAACGTCCGCTTGCAGATTGATGATGTCGCCGACGTCATTAATGCCGGGCAAATCCTCAATTTCAGCAACGTCATAGGTTTGCTTCGTCGCAGTCAAATCCTGCTCCACCGTTTCCGGGCGGTAAGCCACGACCACCACTTCTTCCGCGCTGATCGCTTCTTCGGAAAGCGCGAAATTCAACGGCGTTGTGCGGTCGACTTGTACGCGCACATCCTGCTGGATTTCGGTCTGGTAGCCGACAAAAGAAGCGCGAACGCGGTGTAATCCCGGCGGAACGTTGATGATAAAATAATCGCCGTTCACGTCCGAGGCCGCGCCCAGATTTGTGCCTTCGAGCACAATGTTCGCCCCCGGCAACGGCTCGCCGCTGGTTTTGTCGATCACCTTCCCGGCGATCTTGCCCGTCTCCCCCGCGAAGACCGGGCAAGCCGCCAGGAACACTAAAAAAACTGCTAAAAGGCGGCGCTTCAAAAAAATTTGATGTGCCATAAAAGCCTCCGTTTTATTCACCTCTCGTGACAATGCTCTGCGTTGCCACGCACTCTCGGACGCTCAGCGTCCAGTCATTAAAATTTCAATTCACGCATCGTCGTCAATTCACGCATCGTCGTAACGCAAGCATTCCTGCTTGCGAGTCATGCTCGTCGGGGATTTTCTTCCAGCTCGGCTTTCATAAAATCCCCGACGCTCCAATGCCCTCGGATTGCATCCGCCAACCAATACATAAACTCAATCCACGTCTTGAGAAAAGCTCACAATTCAATAACACGCTAAAGCGTGGACTACAAACGACAGTGCTTTCTTCAACTTTCCGAGTGCTCAAAACGCACCGTCGTTTGTAGTTCAGCCTTCAGGCTGTTCTTCAGTGCGCTCAGTTTTCAAACCAATATCCAATCCATCACTCGCCCGACCGCGAAGCTTTGAAGTCTCCTGCAAGCGAAAATCTCCGGCGGCTTTGTCGCGAAACATCGGCGGTTCGGAAAGCATTCCTTCCGTCGCGGCTTTATCATAAAATGATTCGACTCTTCCGGAATTGTACAAATTGCAGTGGCTCACCTGAATTTTATCCCAGCGAAATTCTTCGAACTTGACCGAGCGTCCGCCGCGGCCGCTGTTGGAGAAAGTACTGTTGCGAATGTCGGCGATTTGAACGCCGATGAGTCGCAGCACCGAACCTTGCTCGCGATTGTTCACATTCTCAAAAACGCAATGATCCACGCTCAGAATCGGGCCAAAAGTGCTCTCGTCATTGCCGCCGCGATATAAATTCAACGCGATCCCCATCACATCGCGAAAAACACAATTTTCGACGACGACGAATTCCGCGTTGTAGCGTCCGCGGTCTTCTTTTTGACTCGCAAGACTGATCGCGTCGCCGGACATTTTACTGAATGAGCAATTTGTGAAAACCACTGAATCGGCGTAAGTGCTCTCAAATCCCTTGAAAGCGTTGCTTCTGGATTCCTGAAAATTCGTGAAACTGCAATTGTCCACAAACAGGCTGTAATGCTCGATCATCGGTTGTTCGCTCGACCGAATCGCCGCGCTCGCGGTTTGTGATCCGCCGCTGCCGCCGTCGAAAGCCAAACCCGAAACTTGCAGACTGCCGCCGTTTTCGATGCTGATAAACGCGAATCCGCCGCTGCTGCCTGGATAGAGAAAGAGCGGTTTTTCAGACAATCCTTTCTTGGCACGAATCGTCAGCGGATGGCGGATTTCCAGCGTCTTGTCCAGCAAATAATCGCCGCTCTCGGTCATTTCAATCCCCTCGCCCGGCTCAGAATTGTCAACTGCTTTGACGAGCGCCCCAACGTCCGCGCCCACCGAAACGACTTTGCCGGAGCCAAACGCGGCTTGATCGTCGTCGGGCTTGTACCACGGCACGCCCGTGTTTTCCGCCGTCGCCAATGGTTTTGCGCGCATCTCGCTTCCCACGCGTCCGGAAACGTCTTTCGGGATAAAATCAAATTTGCGCAGTTTCGACTGCTTGAGCTTTTTTGAAGTCGGCTCCAAGAGTCCGTCGGTGTTTCTTTGAATTGCCAGGTCCAGCTCAACGAAGCCTTCGCGCTTAAAATCGCCGTTCTGCGTTTGCGCAACGTTGCCTTCGAAAGTCACGCCGCTCATATCGTCCAGTTCTTCAAACGGCGCGTCTTTCTCAGCGTTGACGAACAGATTGTTGGCGACCAGAACGTTGTCCGGCACGTCCGTACGCTCAAAATCGCTGCCCACGCCAAACTTGATGTTTTCGCAATTGTAAAAAGAATTGTGCGCGATAACCGCGTCTTTGACTTTGTGGTAGCGATTGACCAGCGAATTCGGCACGCCGTTCATCACCGCCAACGCCGAACGAAAACGGTCGCCCTTCAAGTCCTGAAAATGGTTATTGAAAATCTTGTGTCCGGCGTTGATCACGCGCAGTCCGCCAGTCTCCGGCTTGTTATTGCCAATAAAAAAATTGCCTGAAATCACATTGTTGTTGCCGTGCCGCATGACCAGGCTCCCCTCGCACTCGTAAAACGTGTTGTTGCGAATGATGTTATCGCCCGCCTTGATCGAAGCGACCTCGGTCTCGCCGTTGCAACGATAGAAAAAGTTCTCCTCAATGATGGTGTTGGAAGAAGTTAGTGAAAACTTTGAGGTTCCGACTCGCAGTGTTTCGCCGCCGTTTGAACCCAGACGCGGCTTGTAGCCAAAGAAATTATGATCGATGCGATGGAAGTTTTGCTGATTACGTTCGTCGTTCAGAACCACCGCCATAGTCACGCCGTCGTTCTTTTTGTTGGCAAGATAGTTGTGATCGAAGCGATTGTGTTTGCCGTACATCAACACCCACGAATCCCTTTTGAAACGCTCGCTCTGGTTGTAATTGTCAATCACGCAGTTGGTTACGCGGCTGTAATTCGCGAGATTTTGTCGATCTTTGCGAAACGCGATGACCGCGCTTCCCGGCGTACTGCCGTTGATAAAAACCAGCCCGCTGACGACCAGGTACTCTCCGGCGATCCTCAACCTTGAACGACCTTCCAGCGTCACTTTGCCCGGCTCTTCCGCCCTGAGCGTGATCGGCTTTGCTTCCGTCCCTTCGCCGACAAAAACCAAATCCGCGTCCCGCCAAACGCCGTTCGCCAAAACAATTGTATCGCCCGGCTTCACCGCTTCGACTGCGCTTTTGAATTCATCGACGTTTCGTACTGAACGTTCAGCGCCGATTAAATTGCTGGCGAGCATAACAAGCGGAATAATTTGCAAGAGTCTAATTTTTTTCAATTTCATTTTGTTTTTTCCATGATCTGGATCATTGCAACAGCACCATTTTTCGCGTTTGGCTGAAATATCCGTTTCTGAGAATATAGACATAAACGCCGCTGGCGACCCGCACATTATTTAAGTCTGTTCCGTTCCAACTTACCTGGCTATAACCTGCTCGCCTTTGTTCATTCAGCAATGATTTGACACGCTTCCCGCCGAGGTCAAAAATGTCAATACTAATCGAGCTTGCTTTGGCTAATGTGAAGCCGATTGTGGTTTCCGGGTTAAAAGGGTTTGGGTAATTTTGGTGTAATGCAAACTCTTCAGGCGGATTGGGCGTTCCGTCAACGCCCGTCGTAATCAGCTCGCCCCATAATTTTACGGATCTAAAAACGGCGGCGTCGTCAAACGAGCCGATTCCGATTTTGCCGTATGAAAAAGTGCTGTCGACTGCCGTCAGTATTTTTTGATCATCAAAAAACGCTTCGATACTGCCGGATTCTACGGATCGGACGATTTTCAGTCTGTGGAATTGATGGTCGTCAAGAAGCGCGGTCGATGTTCCAGCAGGTTCGAAATTAATCTTCTTTCGATCTGCGCTGTCCACGATAGCGATGATATTATGCACGTTGCCGCTCGTGGCTGCGAAATGAGCGTAGTAAAATTGCAAAGAATCTTGAAAGCCAAAAAACAAACAAATATCCCGCGCTTCGATAGTTGAATCCGCATTGCTTTTCGCGACAACCTCAAGCTCAAAATCGCCAACGACATAAGGCGTCAGAATTGAACTGGAAGTCGGCCTCCTCGGCGAGCCAAACGGCCCCGGTTGCAACAGCTCGTAAAAATGTCCGTCTTCATCCGATCCGTCTCTCCAGTTTGCAGGAATGTTAGGTGACCAATTCGTGCTGCCGGATTCAAAATTCTCCTCATAAATCAAAGGCAGACTGCTCTGCGCTAAAACGGAACTGACAGAAAGGAATGCTGCTAGAACGATAAGATAAACAGGACGCAAATTCCAAAACTCTATTTTCACCATAGCTCGATTCTTTGGGGTTACCGGATGAGTATCATCTTTTTTCGAGCAGTGAAGCTCACTGTCTTCATTTCATAAAAATAGATTCCGGAAGCCAATTGACTTGCATCAAAAGTCACAGAATGACTTCCCGCAGTTCTCCTTTCATTGATGAGCGTCGCGACTTTTTGACCAAGTTGATTATACACGGATAAATTGACGACTTCGTCAACAGCTAATTCGAATTCGATGGTCGTTTCCGGGTTAAACGGATTTGGATAATTTTGAGAAAGCGCGTATCGAACAGGCTGCGTTTGTTTTTTATCATCGACGCTCACCGCATTTCCGCCTAAAATCCTTTTGATAGTTCCGTCGACTTTGCTTAAAAGATAAAGTTCGCCATCGTCGTCAATGCCAAACCGGATGTCCGCCCGCGAGTGATTGACAATATTCAGAATTGTCCTTTCCTCACCTTTGTAGAAGATGGTGAGTTCGTGAATTTTCGCCTGTTTACCGGTTTGCAGACTGTCGACCGGGACATAAAACAGGCGGCCTTTCTTGATGTCACCGAAAATATAAAGGCCGGTCAAATCAGGCGAACTCGACCCGCGATAGACATACCCGCCAACGATGGCGTCGCCCTCATCGTGATCATATTGTGCGACCGGATAAGTGAAGCCGTTCGTGCTGTCGTCAGCAGGTAATGTAAATAGCTGTCTGAGATTCCCGTGCGGGTTGATAAGAAACATGCCTTCCCGCACGTTCCAACCGTAGTTCGCTCCGGCGGCGCCAATATTGATTTCTTCAATCCCATGCTGCCCGATTTCGCCGATGAGCATTTTTTGATCACCGCCGAGATCCCAAGCGATGCGATGTGGATTTCGAAAACCCCAAGCCCAGATTTCATCCAGAGTATCCGCATCGTCGTCGCTGGCAAAAGGGTTGTCAGCCGGAATTCCATACTTGCCATTGCGGCTGTTCGTTCCCAACGGATCGATTCGCAGGATTGTGCCAAGAATAGAGTCGAGACGGTGAGAATTTTCCGGCAGTCCTCGATCTACGCCGCCGCCGTCGCCTTGGCAAATGTAAAGTTTTCCGTAATCAGCGTCGCCGGGCATTGCGTTGGGATTGAATTTCATGTCCTGCAAGCCGTGGATCGTCCGATAAATATCGATCCGAAGCAGTTCCCGGCTGTCACCCTCGAAAATATTCGCGGCGGGATCAGACGCCGTCCATTCCGTGACCACGCCTTGAAGTTCGGCGACAGGTTGGGCGGGACCGGCAAAATCCGCTGTTCCCGAACCTGGATTTTCCGTGTGCGCCGTGTAAAACTTGCCGTTTGTTGAGAACTCAGGATGGAATGCAAATGATCCGAAGCCCGTCCCAAGTCCCGGAGAGTCCTTGAAATTCGGTTTTTCAGTTTTGACGTCCAGATACACGCTCGGCGTCTCGTCTTGAATAACCCACAGCTTTCCCCGCAGATCATTGACGAACAGACGACCGGTTTTATCATGTGATGATCGCAACATGTTTATCCGCGCCTTGGCGGACGAGCCATTGTCACTTGCCGGTATCTGGACAAAATCCTCAAGCTCGATCGAGAGACCGGACTTGGTTATCGGCTCGGGAACCAGGTTTGAAATCGGCTGTTGAGCGTAGATTTCTCCTGTGAAGGCGGCCAACAACATTGCGGCCAGGAAAACGCATTTTCTACAGCAACGATTCATGATTTGAGAGAACTCATATTGGATTACTTGACCAATAACAATTTCCGTGAACCAACTTTCCGCCCGTCAACTTTAAGCGTATAAAAATAAATTCCCGCCGCGACATTCTCCGCCTGCCACGAAACGCGATGCGCGCCGCCTGCCTGATTTTCATTCACCAAAACTTCAACCAGTCCACCGTTCAAATCAAAAATTTCAAGGCTGATGAAAGCATTTTTGGCCAGATTATACTGAATCGTCGTTGACGGATTGAAGGGATTGGGATAGTTTTGCTCGAGAATGAATTCCGTCGGCATTGCTGCAACCGTTTGATCGTCATGAACGGCGGTTGGCGTTCCCGCCCAGCGCAAGTCGCCCAGCGCGGAGCCGTCGTGCGCTTTGCCGAATGCCGGAGAGTTTTCCGCCAACGTGAAGTCGCCGTTTTCCGGATCGGCGAACATCGGGTCAAAGCCGTAAATCGTGTTTTGAACAACCGCCCCGCCCTTTGGCGCTTCCATGTCGACGCGCTTGACCTGGAACGTGTCAATGTGGCTGGAAACGGAGCCGGTCGACTGCACTTCAAACAGATCGTCGTCGCGGTTGTGCCCGGACTGGCGGCTGTTGGCGATGATGATATTTCGGAAAATCGAGTTCTTGTTATTCTTGAGATAGGCGACGCGCGTGGCGCTGTTGTAAATGGTCAGGTGCTCGATCAAGACGTTCGCGTCGCGCGTGCCGTCGTCGAGGTCGGCGTAGAAGCGGATGCACTCCGCGTCGATATTCACGAAAGTGCAATTGCGCACGATGAGCGATTCTACGGCGCGCTCAGTCGCAAACTTTTCCGTGTCCGAAATACGAATCGCTTCATAGCCAAAGTCTTTGAACGTGCAATTTTCAATGCGAACGTCGCCGCAGACCGCGCCGGTGCCAACCCGCAGCGCATGGCCGTCGGCGTTCGGGTCTTTGTTTTGATAAAAATTATAGAAGTCGCAGTTCAGCAGGGCGACGTTAACGCCGGTTCTGGGCACAAGACCACGCTCGTCGCTGGGCTGCACGCGAACGGCGTACTTCATGCCGTGCGACGATTCATGCCCGCCGTCGAACGCCACGCCTTCGACGGTCAAATCATCGTAGACGCGCAGAATGTCCAGAATATTTTGATCGACGTCTGAGTTGGTGAGCACCGGTTTTTCTTCCAAGCCGGGCGCGGCGAGGATGGTGATCGGCTTGATGATTTCAATGCCCAGCGGATCGTCGGTGGTGTAAAGTCCGCCGCTGGTGGTGAGCATCAGCGTGTCGATCCCGGCGGCGAAGGCGGAGTCGAACGCGGCTTTGAAATTGTCGTCCGCGGAGACTTCCAGAACCCCGCCTTGACCGCCGCCGCTGTCCGCTTCGACAAAAGTTGCGATGACCAATTTTCTGCGATCCATGACCAAAGAATCAGGATTTTCCGAACCGCTGAGATCGCCTTCCCAATGCGAGAAAAGCCAGCCGACAACCGGCGTCGCCGTGACGCGGACGGTCGTTCCTTCAAAATACTCGCCGCCCGGCGGATCGAAACTAACTTGCCCGGAACCGTTTTTCCACGCAGCCAGAACATAAATTGGCGGCGAGGTAAAAGTGGCGGTGATCGACATGTCGTCGTTCACGGTGATCGTGGTTGGATTGTCGGTCGTGACAATGTCGCCGCTCCAACCAGCAAATTTCCAAATGTCACTCTCAGGCGTTGCGGTGAGCGTGACTTCGGTTCCGATTTCATACAGCCCGCCCGGCGGGTCGAATTGCACCGACCCGGAGCCCACGACTTTGACCGCCAGGGAAACCATGTTGTCGTTGCTCTTCCAGCCCGGGCCAACGTCCCCCGCCTTGAGCGGGCGGCGTGTGATCGGAATGTCTGACGCTTCGTCCGCACCCACGTCTTTGTTGACGTCGCGCGCCTGGCCGTCCATATCATCACCGACGTATGCGTAGTCTCCAACCGCTGCGCTAATAAGCGGGCTGTCATCGGCGGGACGCCACAGGCTGTCAGTCATGTCAAAACCAAGCTTCGGATCGGTCAACGTAATGCCGTCCGGTTGGGGAATACCGAGGGCGTCGCCTTGAAAAATATTGCCTTCCCAAACCAGATTGATCGGCTCGTCTTCCTGGGAAACAATCGTGTGACCTTCGGCGAGCACAACGTTGTTGGCGATGACGTTGTCCAGCGGCGGGAGCGAGCGTTCGCTGTCTGCTCCGGCGCCGAGGACGATCGAGCTTTTGCAATCAACAAAAGTGTTAAAAGCGACTGTCGCGCGTTTCACCTGAAAATAGCGGTTGAGCGGCGAATTCGGCACGCCGTTCATGATCGGCAAAGCGGAGCGCAAGCCCGTACCGTAGAGTCCCTCGAAATAATTGTTGTAAACCTTGTGATCCTCGCCGATGATGCGCACGCCTCCGGCCAGCGGATTCTGATTGCCAAAGAAAAAGTTGCCGTAAACTTCCGCGCGGTTGCCGTGCCGCAGGGTCAGCATGCCCTCGTTGTCGTAGAACGTGTTGTAGCGAAAAATATTGCCGCCGGTTTTGTTGGAAATAATCTCGATCTCGCCGTCGCACTCCTCGAAATAGTTGAATTCGACGATGCTGTTGGAGTCGAACATCGACCAGTCGCTGGTGCCGATCCGAATGATCTCGGCGCCGTTCCGGCCCAACGGCGGACGAACGCCAAAATAGTTGTGATCGATCAGATGCGAGTCCGGCTGCGCATCCGCCCAAATAACAAGCAGCGCGCCTTCGTTTTGTTTGCCGCGAAAATAGCAGTGATCGACGCGATTGTGCGTGCCGTACATCGACACCCATTTATAGCTTTCTTCAACCGGCGGGTTAAAATTGATCACCGCCGTGTTGGTCAAACGGCAATGATACGCTTTTGCGGAACTGACACGAAATTGAATCACATCTCCGGATTCACTGTAGCCGTTGACAAATCGCAGGCCGTCGACGACCAGCCATTTTCCGGCAATGTTCAGTTTCGATTCGCCGTTGAGCACTACGCTGCCCGGCGTCTCAGCGCGCAGCAAGATTGGATTTTCGGCGGTGCCTTCGCCCTGAAATCGAATTTCCTGGTCCGTCCAAACGCCGTTCGCCATGGTCAGCGTATCGCCGGGCTGGGCGGTTTGCATGGCGTCTTCAATGTCATCGGCGTTGCGGACGATGGTGTCATTGGCGAGAGCGCTGCCGGTGATAAATAAAACAACTACGGCGGTTTCCCAGCTAATAAATTGTAAAATTGAATTCCGCACTTAACTATTTTTCCTGTAATTACTATCCAAATAGAAAAAATATTTTTGATCGAATTTTAGGAGTCTACAATGTATACAATTGAAATTGATTTCGATGTCTACAAGGAATTAACATTCCGGAGATCAAGCGAAGAGATCAATTACAACGATGTTCTACGTGATCTGCTTAAGTTACCTGTTAAAACAAAACAACACCAGCCAGTTCAGAATAAAGCACAGGATTGGATTGCCAAAAGAGTCGTCTTTCCTCAAGGAACAGATTTCCGTGCAACTTATAAGGGCAAAATTCACCATGGCAAAGTTATAAACGCAGCTTTGGTTGTTAATGGGAAAAAATTCTCGACTCCCTCAGCCGCTGCTTGCTCTGTCACACAGGGTAGTGTGAATGGCTGGACATTTTGGGAGTGCAAAAGACCTAATGACCGAAATTGGAAACGGATAAACGAACTTCGAAAAAATTAAACTATTCCGCTGGCAAAGAAGCAGTGGTTCGTGAAAGAGTGACATTTCTATATCTTGAGTTTTACGTTTGAGCAAAAACTTTTTCAAGAACCGTTTATCATTAACTTAGTAAGGATAATTCAATGACAACTCGCTTCAAGCTATTGGTTAGCCCACCTTGCAAACGAAACGCACCATTATTCACGACGTTCTGTATTTATTTGGGAACCCATTGCAGTGACAAAGAAGGCCGTCAGTTCGTCTCACACGATTTTACAATACCAGAAATTGATTCACATATTGACTATCTTATTTCCGAGTTAGAACAAATAAGAAAAGAAGCCAAAAGCGTATTTAAGAAGTCGTGAAAAATCGATGATGACACACGCTATTTACCAAGTTCGTTCATTTGAAATAGTTGCTCCATACACTTTGGATGTCTATTTCGATGACGGCGCTTCACAACGCATCGATTTTCGCCCGATTTTGAAAGGCGAACTCTATCAGCCTCTACGTGATTTAAAGCTTTTCAACCAAGTCCGCATCAATCCCGAAGTCCATACCCTCGTCTGGCCGAACGGCGCTGATCTCGATCCTGAAACGCTGAGGAATTGGCCTTTCTCACAAAAAATTTCCGGCAAGATTATCGGCGATTTGGAAACGGCGGACAAGGAGCTTCTCAATTATCTTGATTTACCTGAATAGAATGTTGTATTACCGCCGGTAACTCTTGCTGAACCACTGCTATCTCAGCCCGCTTTCAAAATAGATTCCTCCTGAATGACATTCGAGGAAACTTTCGATTGCGTGACAACGGGAACCGTTGTCACGAGACTTTTTATCTCACCAAAACCATCTTCCGGGTTTCAGCATAGCCGCCTGCTGTTTCCAATCGATACAGGTATAGGCCGCTTACAAAATCTCTTGCATCAAAAATCACGCTGTGCTCTCCCGCCGGAATTTCCGCTTCAACCAAAACTGCGATCTCCCGACCGAGCAAATCGTAAACTTTTAAACTCACAAACTGATCGCTGGAAACTGAATACCGAATACTGGTCGTCGGATTGAACGGATTCGGATAATTCTGTTTGAGTCTGAACCCCACAGGCGACAGGTTCGACTCGGCAACATCAACAACTACGCCGGTGCGCTCAAATAATTGCGCCGTGAAAAGCGAGCGCGGTTCCAGGCCAGACTGATTTGCGCCTTCAATGTAGCCCGCCGGTTCGCTGAATGAATTTGGCGGTCTGTCGCCCGTAATCGTTCCGCGACAGCCGATGGCATAATTTTGTCCGGTCGGCGGTTTTTGAATGTGTAATTGACCGTCCGCAACATCGCAGTTCCATGCGACGGAATGCGCCGCCGTCCAGCCGTGGCTGGTGCCGAAGTAGCCGCGATTGTAAAGTCCAAGCAGGCGCGGGTTCACGCCGGAGCGCGGACCGTCCAGTTCGTGATGATTGTCGTATAAAATTCCCGTGCTCCAGCGCCGATGCGTCTCGCTGGCGGCGTACGCGCCGGAAGACGTGCAGTCGAGAAAAACCACGCCGGACGTCCAACTCATGCCGTTGGACATAAAATGATGCCTGCCGTTGCTGGCATGGCAATTCCGAAACAGAATTTGCTGTGAAGCAACGTCTGCTTCGAAATTGTACATGCGGCCGCCGGTGATTCTGGCGACGGGATCAAGCGCGTTGCAATTTTCTATCGTGACGCGCGTCGCGGTGTTGGTCAGAAAACCGGCTTTGCCAAAATACAAGACCGTGCAGTTGCGCACCCAGGCATCTTCAACTTCCACGAGCTCAATGCCGTTCCAGGCATGATCTTCATCTTCGCCGCCCGCCGTTTCAATGTCGATGCGCAAGCTTTCGATGCCGATATTCGTCACCAGATTGGCGCGATCAAATTTGTAAATAAAACTTTGGGAAAGGCTGCGGTCGAGATGATTAAAAACCGGCGCGTCAATCGTAATTTCATTGCCGTTGATTCTTTCAATGAACCGGTTGAAAACGATGGGCTGGCTGTCGATCTTCCACGGCACGTCTACGCCCGGTTCCGCACCGGATTCGTTCGAATGCGTGCCGCCGTAATCGATGGCTTCCAGCCACGCTTCGGTGCAGGGATGGTTGATGATAATGTTGTCACCGACCGCAAAAAGCGAGGCGTCTGCAACTTCAAAGACACTGCTTCCAACGGAGACGAATTCTGAGACAATGTCCGTCTTTGTTCCTTCTATCGTCTCTCGCCAATTTGATTCATTGCCGCCGCCTGCGATGATCACAGAATTCTGCGGCGGAAAACTGCTCAACTTCCCGGTCGCGCGCAAAATCGTGTTTGATGCGGGATCACTGCCGTCTCCCGTACCGCGCAAAACAACGCCGCCGGCATTGAGTCTTATCGTCCCGGTAACTTCGTATTCTCCCGGTTCCAGCAGAAGCGCACCGCGAAAGCCGTTGCCGTCAGAGGGAATTTCCGTAATCTGATCGAGAGCGTTTTGAATATGCATCGTATTGTCGCCGTCAATCGGCGAAATCGTCAGGAAAACCGGAACGTTCGGGATCGGTTCTTCGCTGTTCTTGTAACCGGCGTAGCTGAAGTTTGGGACGCGGTTGTTTTCGTCATCCACTTTGTAAACCAGAGAACCGTCGCCGTCATAATAAACGATTTGAGAAAACCAGGTCTGCGCACACAAACTTGAGCTTGCAAACAAGACTAAAATGAAAATTAATCGCGACGCTTGACTCATGTTTCGTTGTGTGCAAAGAAGTGGAGTATTGGAATTTTGGATAAGTGAAAAATCGATTCACCTGCCAATATTCCAACACTCCATCAATCAATACTTCAGCCTCTTACTTGAGCAATGTCATCTTCTTCGTTTCAACCGCTTGACCGTCGATCAACATGCGGTAGAAATAAACGCCGGAAGATGATCTATCCGGAATCCATTCGAGAGCGTAGGTTCCAGCCGGTCTCTTGTCGTCAACCAACGTTTCCACCACGCGGCCCAGCATGTCAAAAACCTGAATCTTGACATGTGCGGCGCGCTTCACGGCGTAGCGAATCGTGGTTGTCGGGTTGAACGGGTTGGGATAGTTCTGGCTCAGCTCAAACTCGCTCGGCAGAATGCCTTGCGCGGTTTCGCGTACAGACACGCCCATCGTCGCCCAGCGCCGGTCGCCGATTGGGCCGCCGTCATGCCCCTTGTTATAGGCCATCGAGCCGCTTGCTAAAGTGAAATTGCCGTTTTCCGGATCAACGAACATGGGATCAAAGTTGTAAATCGTTGAAGTGCTGACAATGCCTTTATCAGAGGATCCGGTTCGTGAGCCGCCCTCGTTAAGAAACGCTTCAGCGCGAATAAAGACAGAATCCTGTGCGTTAACTTTCTGAATGTTGAATGTATCGACATATGCGACAACAGAATTACGTCTTTGGAAAGAAATCAGCACGTCGGTATTGCTGAATGTGTCGTTTCCGAGCTTACTGTTGGCGATAATGAGATTTCGCATGATGGTGTTTTCCGTCTCACGCACCCAGATCACACGACGCTGTGCGCGCCAGAAGGTCAGGTTTTCCAGCAGCACGTCGCCGTCAACGGTCAGCGAATCGGCGTCGCTTTCGAGCTTTACGCTCGAACCGTTGATGTTATTGAATGTACAATCGCGAATAATGAGAGCGTCGATGGCTCTGTTCGCGAAAGCCACTGGCGATTTGTGCGCATTGATGGAGCGGACGGCTTCATCGCCGGAGTTTTCGAAAGTCGTTCTTTCGAAATGCACCGAACCGGCGTGGGCGCCTGTTGAGATATCAAAAAAGGTGCCGTTTGTCGATATGGCGGGATCGCCTTCCTGATACATGTTTCTCAGGTGTGAATCCATCACTCTGAGGCGGGGCGAATCATTAATCGGGCTGTCCGCCGCCGGATTGTTGATTTTGAACATGTACTTGAGTTGCGCATAAGCGCCTGTTGGAGTTTGGCCGTCAATCGTTACGCCGATAACTGTTAAGTCTTCGTCCGCGGTGATCCAATCATTTTGCGGAGTAATCGAGTCAGAGGCGCGAATGAGCGGCTTTATATTCATACTGCTCAAACCAGGCGCCGCCATAATGACCAATGGTCTTATAATGTCAACATCAGTTAATTCATAAACGCCCGTTGCAGGATCGTCAACTAAAACTAATGTATCTGCATTGCCTGCCATGGCAAAATCAATCGCTGCAACCAATCCGTCTACAGCGCGAACATCGATTTTCGTGCCGGGAGCAGGCGGATTTGTCGCCCAACGACGGTCGCCAAGCGCGCCGCCGTCATGGGCGAGCGTATAAACCGGGGAACCCGCCATCAACGTGAAATCACCGTTTTCAGGATCGGCAAACATCGGATCGTAGCCGTAAACTGTCGTTGCTTCATAGGTTCCGGGGTCGGAAGAGTTTGTGCGGTCGCCGCCCTTCGTAAAAAATCGGCGGTTTTGGTAACGTACAGTATCATCGCCGACGATATGCTCAACCCTAAAAGTGTCGATATGGGAGACGACTGAACCGGCGCGCTGGAATGAAATCAGCACATCCGTTCCGCCAAAAGTGTCATTGCCCGTTTTGCTGTTGGCAATAATCAAATTGCGCATGATCGAACCGGCGTTATCGCGTTCCCAAATCACCCGGCGCTGGCAATTCCAGAAAGTCAGGTTTTCAAACACACCGTCCGTATCCCCATTGGTCGAGTCCGAATCGCCTTCGATCTTGATCGATGATCCGTTGATGTTGATAAACGTGCAATTTCTAACAACCAGACTTCCGAACGCCCAGACATTTGGATGAATCGGCTCTTTATGCGTGTTGATCGAACGAATGCCTTCGTCGCCGGAGTTCTCAAAAGTGGTATTCTCAAAATGCAAATTTTCCGCGTAGGAGGTGCGGCTGATGTCAAAAAAGGTTCCATCCGCGGCGGTTGCCGGATCGCCGTTTTGATAGACATTTCTCAAATGTGAGTCCTTTACCCAAAGGCTGGGCGCCTCAGCGGCGGCGTCACCCGGCGGATTGTTGACTTTGAACATGAACTTATATTTAGCATAATCGCCCGCGACGGTTTGTCCGTCAATGATCACGCCGATGACGGTCAGGTCGTTATCGACCGTGATGTAATCGTTCTGCTCAATGCCAGCGGCCGCGCGAATCAATGGTTTTTCGCTGAGTCCCGGAGCAGCCATAATGACCATCGGCGATGTAATCGCCACCGGAGCCAGTTCATACACGGCAGTCGAAGCGCCGTCGACCAGACGCAGCGTGTCGGCGTTGCCGGCGTTGGCGAAGTCGATCGCGGCGTTAATTCCATCCGCCGCTGCGACGTCAATAGCCTGGGCGGAAGCCAGACTTGAACTCGCCAATAGTGCGAGCCCGGTTAAGAACACTTTGGTAAAGTTTTTCATCTCCAATCTCCCTTGGTTTGATGAATGAAACAATTATGGATTGTAGTGAACTCTTTTTTCTTTCATGCCATTCTAACCCGGCTGATTCACAAATGTCTTCCTTTCATGCTCCACGTCATTCCCGCGCAGGCGGGACTCCAGCGGCGTTGCAGGCTTTATAGATTCCCGCCTGCGCGGGAATGACTTTTGG
>CAXHAT010000036.1:0-48721 GCA_964014485.1 uncultured Deferribacteres bacterium | reverse complement strand
TACACCAAGAAGCTCGTCGGCAGCGTCAGATGTGTATAAGAGACAGCACGCGTACTTGTCAGGGATTTGCAAAAACCTGAAATGTCCATCGTTATTGGTTGGCGGGGTTGAAGATCATGTGCATTTGTTGGTAAGATTCTCAAAGAACATGGCCGTCGCGAACTTCATCGCCGAAATTAAACGCGAGTCATCCAAATGGGTTAAGGAGCAGGACCGCGCGCTGGCATCCTTTTATTGGCAGAGTGGTTATGGCGCTTTTTCACTCAGTCCATCGCATGTTGATGCAGTTAAAAAATATATCGCCGGGCAAGAAGAGCATCATCGGCATGAGTCGTTTCAGGATGAGTTTCGGAAATTGTGCAGGAAATATGGGGTCGAGATCGACGAGCGTTATGTATGGGATTGACGGTTTGTAAACGTATGGGCGCTGTTTTGTAAAACCCGTTCCGGGTTTAGAGTTTCTGCTTGCGAGTTCCCAGGGTTTGCCGACGCGTCGGCAAACCCTGGGTTGTGGGGTGTAACGCCTTTGGCGTAGGCTTGGAGCAAAGTCAAATGACATTGTATGTCTGAAACATAAAAATTCTACTGGGTGTGCTGAAACGTTGAGAAAACTCAACAAAACTCTGCGATAGCTCTGCGTCTCAGCGCACTCTGCGTTTAAGCAAAACCTGAGAGAAAATCATGGCGATACACATTTATAATACGTTGACGCGCAGGAAGGAAGAATTTAAACCGGTGCGGGAAGACCGCGTCGGGTTTTACGTTTGTGGCCCGACGGTGTACGATTATTTCCACATCGGCAACGCGCGGCCGTTCATCGTTTTTGACGTGATTCGGCGTTACATGATTTATCGCGGTTACAACGTGCGCTTCGCGATGAATTTGACCGACATCGACGACAAAATCATCAATCGCGCCAATGAATTGGGCGTTGAAAGCCGTGAGGTGGCGCAGAAATTCTCGGCGGCGTTTTTTGAAGATTTACAGAAACTCGGCGTGCGTCCGGCGGATTTTTATCCGCGTGCAACCGATCACATCGAAGACATGGTTGCGCTGATCCAGCGACTTATCGACAACGGCGTCGCCTACGAAAGCGGCGGCGACGTTTATTTTAGCGTGAAGAAATTCCCGGAGTACACCAAGCTTTCCGGCAAAAAACTCGAAGACCTGCGCGCGGGCGAGCGCGTGGCCATAGACGAGCGAAAACAAGACGCAGTTGATTTTACCTTGTGGAAAGCGGCAAAGCCCGGCGAGCCGTGGTGGGAGAGCCCTTGGGGCAAAGGTCGCCCTGGTTGGCATTTGGAATGCTCGTGCATGTCGATGAAATATCTTGGCGAAACGTTTGATATTCACGCCGGCGGACAGGACTTGATTTTCCCGCATCACGAGAATGAGATCGCGCAGAGCGAAGGCGCTACGGGCAAGCCGTTCGCAAATTATTGGATGCACAACGGTTTTCTCGATTTGAGCGGCGTGAAAATGTCGAAATCTCTGGGCAATTTTCTGACTGCACGGGCGATCTTGGAACAGTTTCCGGCGGCGGCGATTCGAATCTTCTACCTGCAAAAGCATTACCGCAGCCCGATTGATTTTTCCGATGAGCCGTTGCAAGCCGCCGTCGCTTCGAGCGGGCGCATCGCGGGTACTTACAAGAAAATTCTGGCGACTCTGGAAGGCGCTGACGTTTCCGGCGATTTGGACGTCGATTCGCTGAACGGTGCTCAGGAAAACTATCATCAAACTGTTCAGAAACTCCATGAAGAACTCGTTGCCGCGATGGACGACGATTTCAACACTTCCGCGGCGCTGGGCAAGTTTTTCGATCTGCTGCGTGAAACGAACAAATTCATTGACTCCGGCCTCGAATCAAAAGCTGATTTTCATTTGCTTGATTTAGCGCGCAGGAATATCGAAGACTACAACGAATTTTGGGGAATCATTGATCAGGGGCAATCGGACGCGGACAACGCTCGCGTTGATGAAGCGATGCAGGCGATACTTGGCTTGCGGCAGGAGATGCGTAAAGAAAAACAATTCGATGTCGCGGATCGGATTCGAAACGTTTTGACGGAAGCCGGCGTTATCGTTGAAGATTCGCCAGAAGGGGCAAAATGGCGTTGGCGTTAAGTGGTTGCATAAGGCAAAATGTCACCGGCGTCACATTTCCAAATGCCTTGGGAAGCATATAAAAATTTTATAAAAAAGAGTTCTGCATTTTCGGCAAAAAGGCTTGACACGCAGTTTTTTATTGCTATATTAGCAGGCTGTGCTTTCTAAGCCTTGATAGGGATTTTGTCGATATATATTGCCACCATAGCTCAGTTGGTAGAGCGCCTCACTTGTAATGAGGATGTCGCGGGTTCGACTCCTGCTGGTGGCTCATAATGGGGAGGTTCCAGAGTGGCCAAATGGGGCAGACTGTAAATCTGCTGGCGATCGCCTTCGGAGGTTCGAATCCTTCCCTCCCCACTGGTTCCCAACTTCGACCGTCCCTTTCGAAGCCCAGTTTAGCACTGCAACAACGCGGAGCACCTTTCACCCCTATGATGCTATGTGAATAGCCCCGCCTGTTTTAGTTATCGACTTGATCGCTCGGAATTTTAAGGCTGTCTATTTGGAAGGCGCGAGCGACGTTTTTGAAATTGACGTCCATTGGCGTCATTTTTTTTCGACTGCTCCGCAGGATTGGGATAATCGCGCGGGAGTGACTCAATTGGTAGAGTAACAGCCTTCCAAGCTGTAGGTTGCGGGTTCGAGTCCCGTCTCCCGCTTTTGTTGTTTGTGCGGATGTGCTTTTTTGAGTTAGGCTCACGTAGCTCAGTCGGTAGAGCACTTCCTTGGTAAGGAAGAGGTCACCGGTTCAATCCCGGTCGTGAGCTCGATTTATGTGGTTGTTTGAAATTTGCGTAGGCCTGTAGTTCAATTGGTAGAGCGCCGGTCTCCAAAACCGGAAGTTGGGGGTTCGAGTCCCTCCGGGCCTGTTGATACTGGATGTATTAAGATGCGGTGTGATTAATGGCTCTTGTTCAGAAAGCTTCGCAGTTTTTGAGCGAAGTAAAAACGGAAATGTCTAAAGTCAGTTGGCCTGAGTTTGAGAGTTTGAAGGGCAGTACCTGGGTCGTCATTGCATTGTCGTTGGCGTTTGCCGTGTACATTTTTTTGATCGATCAGGGATTGACGCAAATTATAAAGTTGATTTACTAAGCTTAGGTAGGAAATTTGTCCGAAGCTGCAGAAAATAAAGAAGCGCCGGATCATAAGTGGTACGCGATACACGTACTTTCCGGCCATGAGAAAAAAGTAAAGGCGCATCTTGAGAATGAGGCGGACTTGGCGGGTCTCACGGAGAAGATTTCCGAGATTTTGATTCCTTCCGAGCAAGTGACGGAGATGCGCGCCGGTAAAAAGCGGGTTCGGAATAAGACGTTTTTTCCGGGTTATATGCTCGTGCGAATGGCGCTTGATAAGGAGTCGCGCTATTTGGTTTTGAATACGCCGGGCATAACCAGTTTTGTCGGGCCCAAGAATGAACCTCAGCCTTTGCGGCAGGATGAAATTGACAGAATTCTTGGCAGGGTGGAAGATAGTGAGACCGGCGAAATTGTAGAGATTCCGTTCCGTCTCGGCGATCCCATTCGCGTGACAGACGGGCCGTTTAGTGATTTTACTGGCTTTGTCGAAGAGATTAATGAAGAGAAGAAGAAGGTTAAGGTTAGTGTGAGTATTTTTGGTCGGTCGACGCCGGTCGAGTTGGATTATTTGCAAGTAGAACTGGAGAAGTAAAGCTTTTATAGCTTGGAGTAGGTATGGCAAAGAAAGTAGTAGGGCTGATTAAGCTTCAAATTAAGGCGGGGCAGGCAAATCCGTCTCCGCCTGTTGGTCCGGCGCTTGGGCAGCACGGCGTCAATATTATGGAGTTTTGTAAGGCCTTTAACGCAAAGACGCAAGATAAAGCGGGGCTAGTAATTCCCGTTGTTATCACGGTTTATGCGGATCGTTCTTTTACTTTTATTACCAAAACGCCGCCTGCCGCGGTTCTTTTGGTGAAGGCCGCCGGGCTTGAGAAAGGTTCCGGAGAGCCGAATCGGAACAAGGTTGGAAAAGTCACTTCAGCGCAAGTGCAGGAAATTGCCGAAACAAAGATGCAAGATTTGAATGCAAATGACGTTGAAGCGGCAATGCGGATGATTGAAGGTACGGCGCGCAGCATGGGTATTCTCGTAGAAGGCTAAAATTTTTTTGATTGGATCTGATCAATGAAGAAAAGTAAAAGATACACTGAAGCCGCATCTAAAGTAGAAATCGGAAAAGATTATTCGCTTGAAGATGCAATCTCGCTCTTAAAGGCGACGGCCAGTGCGAAGTTCGATGAGACGGTCGAAATTTCCATGCGTCTTGGGGTTGATCCGCGGCACGCCGATCAGGTCGTCCGAGGAACTGTTTCGCTGCCAAATGGAACCGGGAAAGAAGTTCGAGTTCTCGTTATCGCGAAAGGCGTGAAGGCGGGCGAAGCGGAAGAAGCGGGCGCTGATTTCGTCGGTTTCGAAGAGATGGTCACGAAAATTAAAGAAGGCTGGTTCGACTTTGACGTCGTGATCGCTACGCCCGATGTGATGGCGGAAGTTGGAAAGTTGGGTAGAATGTTAGGGCCGCGCGGTTTGATGCCGAATCCCAAGGCCGGAACCGTAACGATGGACGTTGCGACTGCGGTCAAGGAAATAAAGGCGGGGAAGATTGAGTTTCGCGTAGATCGCTACGGCATTCTTCACGTCGCTGTTGGGAAGGCTTCTTTTGATCCGCCCCAATTGGACGAAAATATCAAGGCTTTTATTGCAACGGTATTGCGCTTGCGTCCGCCGGCGGCCAAGGGGCAATACGTTAAAAATATTATATTAAGCAATACTATGGGGCCTGGGATCTCCGTAGATAAAAGCGCTTTGCTTGCAGACGTCAATATCTGATTTGAAGGTAAATTTCAATGGAATACACAAGAGACCCCAGACCTGAAAAAGTTGCAGTTGTAAACACGCTTGCTGAAAAGTTGGAATCCGCAAAGGGCGTTTTTTTAACGGACTTTAGCGGCCTTTCCGTTGAGCAGGTGACCGAGTTGCGCGTGAAATTTCGCGAAAGCAATACAGAATATCTTGTTGTAAAAAATACGCTTGCGCGTTTTGGCGCCGAGAAAGCCGGGCATGATGAGATTGTGCCTTATTTTCAGGGCCCGATTGCACTTGCGTTTAGTTATGACGATCCGGCGGCGCCGGCGAGGGTTTTGAAGGATTTTCTAAAGAAAAACCCGAAACCCGAAGTTAAGGCGTGCATGATTGAAGGGGATGTCATGCCGGGAGAAAATTTTGCTGAAATTGCATCCTGGCCGACGCGCGAAGAGTTGATTGCAAAGGTTGTCGGTTCTTTGAACTCGCCGATTTCCGGTGTTGTCATGACGCTTTCCGCTATTCAAAAAAATCTGCTTTATGCTTTGAACGCAGTCGCTGCGAAGAAAGAGCAAGGCTGACAAATAAATTTTTCGCTTAATACAGAATTCGAATTTTTGAATCAATTTTGATGGTTTTTTAAGGAGGTACTTACGGTGGCCACTGTAAACATTGATGACTTCATTGAATCTATCGAGAATATGACGGTCAAGGAATTGAACGACTTGGTCAAGGCGCTTGAAGAGAAATTTGGCGTTTCAGCGGCTGCTCCGGTTATGGCGGTTGCGGGCGCAGCGGCCGGCGGCGGCGAGGCTGCTGCTGAAGCCGAAGAGCAGACTGAGTTTGACGTTGTTCTGACTGGTGTTGGCTCACAAAAAATTCAAGTAATTAAAGTCGTTCGCGGTTTAACGAGCCTTGGCTTGAAAGAAGCAAAAGAGCTTGTTGATTCGGCGCCGAAGCCCATTAAGGAAGGGGTTTCGAAAGATGAAGCCGAAGAAGTTAAAGGCAAGCTTGAAGAAGTCGGCGCTACTGTCGAAGTTAAATAACTATTGATGAAATAACCTTCATAGGTGAGGTTGAATGTCTGTAAACGGCGAACTCGCGAATCGTAATACTTTTGCAAAATTAAACCCGGTCATTGACTTGCCGGATCTTCTCGATATTCAGATAAAGTCTTTCGAGGAGTTTTTGCAGGTCAATGTTCCGCCGCAAGAGAGGGAGAGCAACGGCTTGCACGCTGTCTTCACTGGCGTGTTTCCTATTCTGGACAGTCGTGAGAATTATATTCTGGAATTCGTGGAATATTATCTCGAACGCCCCAAGTCCAGCGTAGCGGAATGTCAGGAGCGCGGCATCACATATTCAGCTCCGTTGAAGGCGAAGCTTCGCCTTTCCGTTAAAGACGACTCCGGCTCAGACGGCGAATACGGCGAAACGACGGAACAGGTCGTTTACTTGGGAAATATCCCGTATATGACCGACCGCGGCACGTTTGTCATAAACGGCGCCGAGCGGATTATCGTTAGCCAGTTGCATCGATCGCCGGGCGTATTTTTTGATGAAGCGGATCACCCGAACGGCGCAAAGATTTATTCTGCGCGAATTATTCCGCTTCGCGGTTCGTGGGTCGAATTTACGACAGACATCAACGACATACTTTATGTCCTCATTGATCGGCGTAAGAAATTTCCGGTGACCATGTTGTTGAGAGGCTTTGGCTACTCGACAAACCGAGACATTCTAAATCTTTTTGGATTAGCGGAAGATGTGAAAGTCGCTGATCTAAATACGGATGAACATCTTGGACGTGTGGTTATCGCTGACGTTATAGATATGGAAACCGGGGAGTTGATTCTAGAGAAAAAATCCGAAATCACGGAAGAGTCTCTGGCAACCCTCGCGGAATCGGGAATTGAGCAAGTCGTACTGCTAAAGCATGACTCTACGCTCGGACCGGAAGTTATTAGCACGACTTTGGGCAAAGACCCCTCGAGAAATGAAGAAGAAGCGCTTGAAGCGATATATCGCAATTTACGCTCGGGCGAATCTCCTGACGTTGATACGGCGAGAAGCTTCCTGGAAAGGATGTTTTTTAATCCCAAGCGTTACGATTTGGGAGAAGTCGGGCGATACCGATTGAATAAAAAGCTCAACGTCGATGCGGATGTTGAAAACGCTGTTTTAACGCGTGAAGACTTGATTCAAATTATCAAGTACATGATCGAGATGAAGCAAGGAAAGCGTTCCAGCGATGATATTGATCATTTAGGCAATCGACGAATTAAAACTGTCGGCGAACAGCTTGCGGCGCAAATGAGCGTTGGTCTTTCAAGGATGGCGCGTACGATCAAAGAACGCATGAACTTGCGAGACACTGAGAAGTTGACCCCGCAGGATCTCGTTAATGCGCGAACGATACTGTCCGTTATCAATACGTTCTTTGGCACAAGTCAGCTTTCACAATTCATGGATCAGACGAACCCGTTGTCTGAGCTTACTCATAAACGGCGATTGTCTGCACTCGGACCAGGCGGTTTAACGCGAGAGCGCGCAGGCTTTGAAGTTCGTGACGTGCATTATACCCATTATGGCCGATTGTGTCCGATTGAAACGCCGGAAGGACCGAATATTGGCTTGATTTCATCTCTGACGACTTACGCGCGAATCAATGAATTTGGATTTATCGAAACGCCTTACAGGTTCGTCAAAAACGGCAAAGTAACTGATGATATTCATTATCTGACGGCGGACGACGAAGATAATTTTGTTATTGCGCAGGCTAGCGCTCCTTTAAAGAAGGACGGCTCTTTCCAAAATGACCGGGTTAAAGCGCGCTATAAAGGCGATTTCCCGGTAGTTACGCCGGATGAAGTCCATTATATTGATGTTTCCCCTTACCAAATCGTTTCAGCGGCTGCCGGACTCATCCCGTTTTTGGAGCATGATGATGCGAACCGGGCGCTCATGGGCTCGAACATGCAGCGTCAGGCTGTACCTCTTTTAAAACCGGATTCCCCATGCGTTGGAACGGGCATGGAAGAAAAGGTGGCAAAAGACTCTAGGTCAATGGTTGTTTCAAGCGTTGACGGCGTTGTTGAAAGCGTCTCAGCGAATGAGGTTGTTGTACGACAAGAACTCCCCAGGCGAGCAAGCGGCACAAATTATCAGCATTTGTTGAATTTTGAAAACGACGGGCGGTATCGCTATCGCACGACGAAATTCATGCGCTCAAATCAGGATACGTGCATCAATCAGAGACCAATTGTTCATCAGGGCCAAAAAATTAGCAAAGGCGACGTTCTTGCCGACGGAAGCTCAACGCAAAACGGAGAACTGGCTTTGGGCCGGAACGTGGTCGTCGCGTTTATGCCTTGGCGCGGATACAATTTTGAAGATGCAATTGTTATTTCCGAGCGCGTTGTACAAGACGACGTTTATACGTCCTTGCACATCGAAGTTTTTGAACTTCAGGTTCGGGATACCAAGCGCGGCGAGGAAGAGCTAACAAACGAAATCCCTAACGTTAGCGAAGAAGCGACGCGAAATCTTGACAAGGAAGGGATTATCCGAATTGGCGCTGAAGTGAACCCTGGCGACATCCTGGTTGGTAAAGTGACGCCAAAAGGTGAGACTGACCCTACGCCTGAAGAAAAATTGTTGAAGGCAATTTTTGGCGAAAAAGCCGGTGATGTCAAAGACGCTAGTTTGAAAGCGCCTCCCGGTTTGCACGGCATTGTGATCGACACAAAACTTTTCTCTCGCAAGAAAAAAGATGCAAAAACCAAGCGCCAAGACAAGCTTGAGATGGAAGCTTTGGAAAACTGGCTTGCGGAAGAAAAACGGCTTACCAGAAGCATTCTGGACCGTAACCTTGCGATTCTTTTCAAAGGACGTAAATCTGAAAGCATCCGCGATCTGGATACTGGGAAAATCGTTGTAAAAGCGGGCAATGCTTTATCGGAAGAATTGTTTTCCGAGATAGATTTTGAAAAGGCTGACATTCAAAGCGGTATTTCCGGCGATGAAAAGCTTGATGCGGCAAGTCTGGAAATATACAAGGCTTTTACGGACAAGCTTGAAGCTCTCGACGAAGAGTTTGAACGCAGAAAGCTTAAGATTCAAGTAGGCGACGAGCTGCCTCCAGGCATCGTTCAGTTGGCCAAAGTCTACGTCGCCAAAAAGCGGAAGCTTATGGTTGGCGATAAGATGGCTGGTCGCCATGGAAACAAAGGCGTTGTGGCTCGAATCGTGCCGATTGAAGATATGCCTTACTTGAGTAATGGGCAACCGGTTGATATCGTGCTCAACCCCTTGGGCGTACCGTCCCGTATGAATTTAGGACAAATCTTCGAAGCCAGTTTAGGTTGGGCGGCTCATGAGTTGGGATTGAAATACGCCACCCCGGTTTTTGACGGCGCATCTGAGGAAGAAGTACTTCAGGAAATGGAAAGAGCGGGCCTGCCGAAGTCGGGTAAGGCAACAGTTTTGGACGGATTGACCGGGGACGTGATCGACTCGGATGTGACGATAGGCGTGGTTTACATGCTCAAGTTGCACCATCTTGTTGAAGACAAAATCCATGCCAGGTCTATCGGGCCATACTCGTTGATTACGCAGCAGCCGCTTGGCGGCAAGGCGCAATTCGGCGGTCAGAGATTCGGGGAAATGGAAGTTTGGGCGCTCGAAGCATACGGCGCGGCGCACTCCCTGCAAGAAATCCTGACTGTAAAATCCGATGACGTTCGCGGCAGAAGCAAGGTTTACGAGGCTATTGTTAAAGGCGATAACCTGCCGGAACCGGGATTGCCGGAATCATTTAACGTGCTCATTCGTGAGTTGCAAGGACTTGGCTTGGACGTCGAGCTTCTTGAACAGGATGAACGCGTTCTGTAACTATTTGTAGTTTGAATATATTTACGTTTTCAACCTGTATTTTTCTTGGTTGTAACTAACTCATACCTGGAGGTCAGGCTTTGAATTCTTTGGGCAAAAGAGACACGCTCTATAAAAAGAATATCGTTGCTATTGGAATTAAGCTCGCTTCACCTGATAGGATTCTTGAGAGATCGCATGGTGAAGTTACGAAGCCTGAGACAATAAATTATCGTAGTTTCAAGCCTGAAAAAGACGGCTTGTTCTGCGAAAAAATATTTGGTCCGGTTCGGGATTGGGAATGCCATTGCGGAAAATATAAGCGCATAAGATACAAGGGCATCGTTTGCGATCGTTGCGGCGTTGAAGTCACGACGAAAAGCGTTCGCCGAGAGCGCATGGGGCACATCAGCTTGGCGGTTCCCGTCGTTCACATTTGGTACTGGAAATCTCTGCCGACAAAGATCGGCTACATTCTTGGCATCGGCCCGAAAGACCTTGAACGAATTATTTACTACGAATCTTACGTTGTCATTCACCCCGGCAACAGCGGGCTTGAGCGAGGGGACTTGGTTACTGAGGACGATTATTTTCGAATTCTGAGCGAGACCCCCGAAACCGACGAAGAGCTTCCTGAATCGGATCGTTTTGTCGCCAAGATTGGCGGAGAAGCGATTCTGGAACTTTTGAAGCGTGTAGAGCCTGATCAATTATCGAAAGATTTAAGAGAAGTTGTTAAAAGCGAAACATCGTTCCAGCGCAAGAACGATGCACTAAAGCGCCTAAAGGTTATCGAGGCCTTCCGCAAAAGCGATAACAAGCCGGATTGGATGATTTTATCTGTCATCCCTGTTATTCCGCCGGAACTTAGACCGCTTGTTCCGTTGGAAGGAGGCAGATTCGCGACATCGGACTTAAACGATCTCTACAGACGCGTCATCATCCGAAATAATCGTCTCAAAAAACTGATGGAAATCAAAGCTCCGGAAGTCATCCTGAGAAACGAAAAACGCATGCTTCAGGAAGCTGTTGACGCGTTGTTTGACAACGGTCGAAAAGCGGCGGCGGTTCGTGGAGACGGCAACAGACCTCTAAAATCTCTTTCAGATATGCTTCGCGGGAAGCAGGGAAGATTTCGCCAAAACCTTTTGGGGAAAAGGATCGACTATTCTGGCCGCTCGGTTATTGTCGTTGGCCCGGAACTGCGCTTGCACGAATGCGGTTTGCCGAAAGACATGGCGCTTGAGCTGTTCAAACCGTTTGTGATTCGAAAGCTTGTGGCTCACGGGTATGTCAAGACGGTAAAAAGCGCTAAGAAATTGGTTGATAAGCGGAATGCGGCCGTTTGGGATTTATTGGAAGAGATCATTGACGATCATCCTGTTATGTTGAACCGCGCTCCAACTTTGCACAGGTTGGGCATTCAAGCATTTCAGCCAGTTCTTGTTGAAGGAAAAGCGATCAGAATCCACCCGCTGGTATGTGCAGCGTTTAACGCTGATTTTGACGGCGATCAGATGGCGGTACACGTTCCTCTGTCGTACTATGCGCAAATTGAAACGCGCATGTTGATGCTTTCCAGTCACAATATTCTCTCTCCGGCAAACGGACGCCCGATAGCTGTTCCAAGCCAGGACATTGTTCTTGGTCTCTACTATTTGACCAAAAGCCGACGAGGCGATGCGGGGACAGACAACAATTTTTCGAGCCAGGAAGAAGCAAATATTGCCTATAACGACGGAAAACTTTCTCTCCACGCTCCTATAAAAGTCCGCATGGACGGCGAACTGGTGGATACGACTGTTGGACGAATTGTTTTTAACGAGATTCTTCCAAACGGGCTCGAATTTGTTAACGAGCTTCTGACCAAAAAGCGTCTGGAGGAAATTGTTGGTCTCGTCATGAGAGAGATGGGCAATTATGAATGTGCTGTTTTCCTGGATAAACTGAAATTTCTCGGCTTTAAATACGCTATGAAATCCGGTGTAACCGTCGGTATCGAAGACGTACTTGTACCTGATGAAAAGACGGAATTACTCTTAGGAGCTTTCGGCGTCGTTGAAAAGATTCAAGACGAGTACGAAAACGGCATCATCACCGACGGCGAGCGTTACAATAAAATTATTGATACGTGGACGCACACGACTTCTGACGTCGCCGGAAAAATGTTTGATAACCTTGCAAAGGATCGCCAAGGCTTCAATCCTATTTATATGATGGCGGACTCTGGAGCTAGAGGTTCGAAAGAGCAAATCCGACAATTGGCGGGAATGCGCGGCTTGATGGCGAAACCGCAGAAAAAGATGACCGGCCAAATGGGAGAGATCATCGAAAACCCGATTACGTCTAACTTCCGTGAAGGGCTGTCGGTTCTCGAGTATTTTATCTCTACACACGGCGCACGGAAAGGTTTGGCTGACACCGCGCTCAAAACTGCTGACGCCGGTTACTTGACCAGAAGGCTCGTGGACGTCGCTCAAGACATTATTATTTCTGAAGACGATTGCGGTACGATTCTCGGTATTCGTATTGGCGATTTAAAAGAAGGCGAGGAAATTATTGAGCCTTTGCAGGATCGCATTGTTGGGCGCGTTGCCGCAGAAGACGTCTATGATCCTGAAAGCGGCGATATTCTTGTCGTTGCCGGCGAACTTATCGAAGAAGCAAAGGCGGATCAAGTTCATCGAATCGGCATAGAGACTGTTTATATTCGTTCGGTCTTGACTTGTGAGTCTGAAATGGGCGTTTGCTCGAAGTGTTATGGACGCAATTTGGCGACTGGTCGAGCGGTTGGCTTGGGTGAGGCGGTTGGGGTAATGGCTGCTCAATCGATTGGCGAACCAGGGACGCAATTGACGCTTAGAACCTTCCATATTGGCGGTGCGGCGGCTCACATTGTATCGCAATCACAGGTAGCTGCAAAGAATAGCGGCAAAATTGTCACTGAGAATTTGAAGTCGGTTACTCAACTAGACGGTTCTCTCGTAGCGGTCGGCAGAAATGCTCAGTTGAAGATCATAGATGAGAACAATAGAATTCTCTCACAATACACGATTCCTTACAGCGCAATCATCAATGTGACCGAAGGACAGGAAGTACAGAAGGGAGAGGTATTGTTTAACTGGGATCCATATATCGCGAGCATAGTTTCGACCTATGACGGCGTTGTGGAGTATGTAGATATCATCGAAAACGTCACCATGCGTGAAGAATTGGATGATACTACGGGACTGAAACAGCGTGTGATTATCGAATCCAGAATGCGGAATCTTAGCCCCGCAATTCGTGTGGTCGACGGAGAAGGGAATCAACTTGCATCATACATGATTCCGACAAGATCGAATCTGTCTGTAAGCCATCAGCAGAAAGTTTCTGCGGGCGAGGTTTTGGTGAAAATTCCGAGACGCGTTTCAAAAACGCGGGATATTACCGGCGGTCTGCCGCGAGTTGCTGAATTGTTTGAAGCGAGAAAGCCAAAAGAACCTGCCGTTGTTAGTGAAATCGATGGAACAGTAAGGTTTGGCGAAATGCGTCGCGGCATTCGCAGGTTAATTGTTACGGCTCGAGACGGTAAGGACGAAAGAACATATATGATTCCTTACGGAAAACATATACTTGTTCATGATGGCGATTTTGTTGAAGCCGGTGAAAAACTTTGCGAAGGTTCTATTGCGCCTCATGATATATTAAATATTCTTGGCCCCAATAAGGTTCAGGAGTATTTGGTGAACGAAATTCAAGAAGTCTATCGTTTGCAGGGTGTGAAAATAAACGATAAGCACATTGAGGTCATTGTACGTCAAATGCTGCAGAAGGTAAAAATTGAGGATCCTGGCGATACGCAATATCTTGAAGGAGATCAGGTAGACAAAATCCGTTTCTTGCATGAGAATGAGCGTATCCGGGATATGCAAGTCATATCGGAACCTGGTGATTCGGATTTTGCGGTTGATGAACTTGTGAGTAATGATGAATTGCAGCGTGTGAACTCTGCTTTGGAGAAAAGCAAGAAGACCGCAGCTACTTTTCGTTCTGCAGCGCCTGCTACTTTCCAGCCGTTATTGCTGGGAATTACGAAGGCGTCATTAACAACTGAAAGTTTTATTTCCGCGGCTTCATTCCAGGAAACGACACGCGTTCTTACAGATGCATCAATAAGCGGGAAAAAAGACTTTTTACGCGGCTTAAAAGAAAACGTGATTATGGGCAACTTGATTCCGGCCGGAACTGGATTAAGTCGCTACAAACGGTTGAACGTTCATTTGGTAGACGAAAGCTACGAGGCCGAAGACCTGCAACCACAATCAGTTGCAGTATGAAATTATATTAAAAAGTGATTGCTATTTCAAAAGCCAGTGTGTATATTTTCAGTCTTTAATTTTAGGAGGTCCCTTGCCCACCATAAACCAACTCGTCCGTCATGGCAGGAAGAGAATTACGAAGAAAACAACTTCTCCTGCCTTAGCAAGTTCGCCTCAGCGGCGCGGCGTATGTACGCGTGTATATACGACCACTCCCAAGAAGCCTAACTCAGCGCTGAGAAAAGTCGCTAGGGTCAGGTTGACGAACGGGTTTGAGGTGACTGCTTATATCCCTGGTGAAGGGCATAATTTGCAAGAGCACTCGATTGTTTTGATTAGAGGTGGAAGGGTTAAGGATTTGCCTGGCGTACGCTATCATATTGTGAGAGGCGTCTACGACACCAGTGGTGTTCAGGAGCGAATGAAGGGCAGGTCGAAGTACGGAACAAAGCGTAAAAAATAGATATTTAAATGCGTAGAAAGCAGGCTGAGCGAAGGCAGGTCTTGCCGGATCCAAAATTCGGCAATATCCTTGTGACGAAGTTTGTCAATGGGATGATGAAGGGGGGGAAGAAGAGTGTTGCCGAGCGGACTTTTTATTCTGCAATAGAAATTATTGAGAAGCGCACTGGTGATGTTGGGATTTCGGTTTTTCAGAAGGCCGTAGAGAATGTCAAGCCTGTGCTTGAGGTGAAGTCGCGCCGTGTTGGCGGGGCGACGTATCAGGTTCCGATCGAGGTAAGAGATGACCGGAGGCAGGCTTTGGCGATTCGTTGGATCGTTTCTTTTGCGCGTGCACGTAGTGAGCGAACAATGGATCAGCGGTTGGCGGCTGAGTTTATCGCCGCTTCCAAAAGAGAAGGCGCTTCTGTTAAGAAGCGTGAAGATACTCATAGAATGGCTGACGCAAACAAGGCTTTTGCTCATTTCCGCTGGTAGTTCTCTCCAAGATATTTCATAAAATCCCATCAGAATGAACAGGGAAGTTTTCGATTGATCGATGACTTTCCTTTTTTTTCGGGCTGCGGACGAATGTTTTTGGCGGCTGGCGCGTAAATGCGCTTTTATATTGTTTGTAACAAAATTTGTACTGGATAATAGATAGATGGCAAGCAAAAAATCGTTGTCGATGACGCGCAATATTGGGATAATGGCCCATATTGACGCAGGAAAAACAACGACAACAGAAAGGGTGCTCTTTTATACCGGCAAAGTCCATAAAATGGGTGAAGTCCATGACGGGGCTGCGACCATGGATTGGATGGATCAGGAGAGGGAGCGCGGAATTACGATTACGTCGGCTGCTGTGACCTGTTTTTGGCGGGACCATGTTATCAATATTATTGATACGCCTGGACACGTGGATTTTACAGTAGAGGTGGAAAGATCGTTGCGCATCTTGGATGGCGCTGTCGCTCTTTTTTGTGCGGTTGGCGGCGTTGAGCCTCAATCTGAAACCGTCTGGCGGCAGGCGGATAAGTATAGAGTGCCTCGTATTGCATTTGTGAATAAGATGGATCGTGTCGGGGCTGATTTTGAGAACGTTGTTCAGATGATGCAAGAGCGCCTTGGTGCGAATCCGGTTCCGCTTCAGTTCCCGATAGGCGAGGGCGAGATGTTTAACGGGCTCGTTGATCTCGTCAAGATGAAGGCTGTTATCTATAACGAAGATAGCCTGGGCGTTTCTTGGGATGAGATTGATATTCCCGACTCATTGATGCCTGTAGCCGAAAAATACAGGACTAACTTGTTGGAATCTATTTCAGATTATGATGATAATCTGATGGAGAAGTACTTGGATGGCGACGAAATCACTGAAGAAGAGTTAAGGACGGCTATACGGAAAGCCACAATAGACGTGAGTATAGTCCCTGTTTTGTGCGGTTCCGCTTTCAAGAATAAGGGCGTTCAGCGATTGTTGGATTCGATTACTTATTTCTTGCCATCACCTACAGATCTGCCTGCTGTTAAAGGACGTCATCCAAAGACGGATGAGGAAATTACAAGAGAGATCGCTGTTGACGCGCCTTTTTCCGCTCTCGCCTTTAAGATTATGACTGACCCGTATGTAGGAAGGTTGTCGTACTTCAGGGTGTACTCGGGCACAGCTAAGGCGGGATCGTATGTTTATAATTCTACTACAGGAAAGAGAGAAAGGCTGGGGCGCATTCTGAGGATGTCGGCGAACAAGCGCGAAGATATTCAGGAAGCTAAGGCTGGAGACATATTGGCTGCCGTCGGCCTCAAGTTTACCAAGACTGGTCATACGCTCTGCGACGAAAACAAGCATGTCATTTTGGAGCAGATGGTGTTTCCAGAGCCGGTTATTGCTGTTGCCATCGAGCCAAAAACGAAGGGCGACCAGGAAAAACTTGGAGAGTCGCTTGGCAAGTTAGCCGATGAAGATCCTACTTTTAGGGTCTCGACGAACGACGAAACGGGACAGACGCTCATCTCTGGAATGGGTGAGTTACACTTGGAAATTCTCATTGACCGATTGCTTAGGGAATTTAAGGTTCACGCAAACATCGGTCAGCCCCAAGTCGCATATAAAGAAACGATTCGTAAGAAAGCGACTGCGGAAGGAAAATTTGTGCGGCAGTCAGGTGGACGCGGACAGTACGGGCATGTGGTCATTGAAATCGAACCATCGGAGCCTGGTGCGGGCTTTGAATTTGTCGACAAAATTGTCGGTGGAGTTGTTCCGAGGGAATATATAAAACCGGCTGCCGATGGAATCAAAGAAGCATTGCGAAACGGCATCTTGGCAGGTTATCCGGTCGTTGACGTAAAGGCGACGCTGGTAGATGGTTCTTATCATGACGTCGATTCTTCTGAGATGGCTTTCAAAGTCGCGGGTTCAATGGCTTTGAAAAATGGTGTTTCAAAAGCTGATCCAGTTTTACTGGAGCCTGTTATGGATGTTGAAGTTGTTGTTCCTGAGGAGTACATGGGCGACGTGATGGGCGATTTGAACTCCAGGCGCGGTAGGATCAGAGGCATGTTTCCTCGACGTGAAGCTCAAGTTATTGCATCGACCGTCCCTTTGAATAAGATGTTCGGCTATGCGACGACTCTTAGAAGTATCACGCAGGGCCGCGCAATCTATACAATGCAATTTTCGCACTACGAACCTGTTCCGGCTTCAATTGCAGAGTCGATCATGGATTCGAAAGGCAAAATCTCAGCATAGCTTTTAAGTATTTTTTGAAATAATCAAAATCTTTGATGCAGATTTAAGTGGAGAAAATTAGCCATGGCTAAGGAAAAATTCGAACGTACCAAACCGCACGTGAACGTTGGTACAATCGGTCACGTGGATCATGGTAAGACGACCTTAACGGCGGCGATCACAAACGTGCTTGCGCAAACAAGCGGCGTTGAATTTGTCCCGTTTGATAAAATTGATAACGCTCCTGAAGAGCGCGCGAGAGGGATAACGATTGCGACGGCTCACGTTGAGTATGAAACTGAAAACCGACACTATGCGCACGTAGACTGTCCGGGCCACGCCGACTATGTCAAGAATATGATCACCGGAGCCGCACAGATGGACGGCGCTATTTTGGTGGTTAGCGCTGCTGACGGTCCTATGCCGCAAACGCGGGAGCACATCCTCTTGGCCCGTCAGGTAGGCGTACCGTACATCGTTGTCTTCATGAACAAAGTAGACTTGGTTGACGACGAAGAATTGTTGGAACTGGTTGAACTCGAGCTGCGCGAACTTTTGAGCGAGTATGAGTTTCCAGGCGATGATATTCCAATCATCCAAGGAAGTGCAGTAGAAGCTCTTTCCGCGCCGACGGATCCTTCGAAAAACGGATGCATTCATGAATTGATGAAAGCCGTGGACGAATACATCCCGACTCCTGAGCGTGATGTAGATAAGCCGTTCATTATGCCGGTTGAAGACGTTTTCTCGATTACAGGTCGCGGTACCGTTGCTACCGGTCGTATTGAACGCGGCGTTGTCGAAGTTGGAAATGAAGTCGAAATTCTGGGTATGGAAAGCCATAAAAAGACTGTCTGTACCGGCGTTGAGATGTTCCGCAAGCTTCTTGATAGAGGCGAAGCCGGCGATAACGTTGGCTTACTGTTGCGCGGCGTTGATAAAAATGAAATTACCCGGGGCATGGTTATCGCCAAGCCGGGTTCGATTAAGCCGCACACGAAGTTCAAAGGCGAAGTGTACGTCCTGAAAAAAGAAGAAGGTGGTCGCCATACCCCGTTTTTTAATGGCTACAGACCGCAGTTCTACTTCAGAACGACTGACGTAACCGGCGTTGTTGAACTTCCGGGAGGCACCGAAATGGTAATGCCTGGCGACAACATCACGATGGATGTTGAATTGATCACTGACATCGCGATGGAAAAAGGTCTGCGTTTCGCTATCCGCGAAGGCGGGCGTACGGTAGGCGCTGGCGTTGTTACTGAAATTACTGAATGATGATGAGTCATAGTCGGGTCGCACGACCCGACTATTTTTGTGATACCAGAATTTTTTTTGTTTCAAACTGTGGAGTGATTTTGTGGTCGGCCAAAAGATCAGAATTAAGCTGAAAGCTTACGATCATCGTTTAATTGATAAATCAACGGATAAAATCATTCGCACCGCCAAATCGACAGGCGCGGCGATTTCAGGTCCGATCCCGCTTCCCACTCGAAGGAGCGTATACACGGTTCTGCGCTCACCGCACGTTGATAAAAAATCTCGCGAGCAGTTTGAGACGCGTATCCATAAGAGATTGATCGACATTATGAACTCGACTTCCAAGACGGTGGATGCTCTTATGAAGTTAGAATTGCCTGCGGGCGTTGATGTTGAGATTAAAGTCTAAAAGCGACGAAAGACTCGAAGATTTATAAGACATATTATTATGAGCGGATTGATTGGTAAAAAGATGGGAATGACGCAAATATTCACTGAAGGCGGTGAATGCATTCCCGTGACGGTTATAAAGGCCGGCCCTTGTTGCGTCGTTGGTATAAAATCAGACGGCTATCAAGCTCTTCAGTTGGGATTCGAAGAAGTTGAGGCGAAGAAAGTCACCAAGCCTGTTGCCGGTCAATACAAAAAAAACGATCTGACCGCGATGCGATATCTTCGAGAAGTTCGCAGCTTTGATGATACGTCAAGCTACAACGTTGGCGACGTATTAAAAGCCGATGTTTTTGAAATTGGCGACCGGGTCAAAGTATCGGGATTGTCTAAGGGAAAAGGATTTCAGGGTGTAATGAAGCGCCATGGTTTTGGCGGCGGTCAAACCACGCACGGACAGAGCGATCGCCTTCGTGCTCCGGGCTCTATCGGACAATCATCGTACCCTTCTCGCGTTCTTAAAGGAACGAGAATGGCTGGTCGCACTGGCAACCAGCGCGTCACCGTTAGCAATCTCGAAGTTGTTCGCGTTGATCCCGAAAATAATACTTTGATGATCAGGGGCGCCGTGCCTGGGGGAAAGAACGGATTATTACAAATTACGAAGTGAGTGCAGGATGGAACTGGAAGTTTTTAACGCTCAAGGTCAAACAACTGGCCAAACGGTGGAATTGCCGGAAAGAGTATTTGGCGGTCCCGTTAATGAGCATGCTGTATATTTAGCGGTTAAAGCGCAGTTGGCCAATCGAAGGCAAGGGACGCACTCAACCAAAACTCGTTCAATGGTTCGAGGCGGCGGCAAGAAGCCCTGGAAGCAGAAAGGTCGCGGCGTCGCGCGTGCGGGAACCAACCGCTCTCCAATTTGGGTTGGCGGCGGACGTATTTTTGGCCCTCATCCGCACCCTTACGGCGAGAAAGTGAACAAGAAAGTTAAGAAACTGGCCCGTAGGTCGGTCCTTGCATCCCGATTGAGTGAAGAAAGATTGTTCGTCGTCGATGATTTCAATATAGAATCAGGTAAAACAAGAGAATTGATTGACTTTTTAGATGGTTTTGAGACGAACGGAGAAAAGTCGCTCTTGCTGTTGGCTGATTCTGATAGTGCGATTGTCAGAGCTGGTAAGAACATACCTAACTTCCAGGCTTATCGCGCAGATTTAGCGTCCACTTATGACATGATTCAAAGCAGACGCATATTTGTCCAGAAGGGTGCGCTCGCAGTACTTGAGGAGGTGCTTTCATGAAAACGGCGGAAACAATCATACTGCGACCACTCTTGACGGAAAAATTGAGCGACGCTCAAGAAAAAGAAAACTGGTTCGGATTTAAGGTCGCCCGTGACGCCAACAAAATTGAAATTCGCAAATCGATTGAAGAAAAATTTGACGTGCGAGTGACCAAGGTTCAAACGATCGTTGTCAAAGGAAAGAGCAAGAGAATGAACACCAAGCGCGGCATGACCTTCGGGAAACGCGCCACCTGGAAAAAGGCGCTCGTTCGTTTGCAAGAAGGCGACAGCATAGATTTTGTGGAAGGTATCGGTTAATTATAAAGGTCTGATAAATGGGTATTAAATCTTTTAAGCCCTATACGCCGAGCTTGCGTTATAGAACAGTTTCAACTTTCGAAGAGATTACGACTTCCGAGCCGGAAAAGTCTTTGCTGCGCCCTTTGAAAAAAAGCGGCGGGCGGAACAACTTAGGTCGGGAAACCGCTCGTCATAGAGGCGGCGGACATAAAAGACGCTATCGTCTGATTGACTTCAAGAGGAACAAGGACGATATCCCTGCAAAAGTTGCGACCATTGAGTATGACCCCAACCGAAGCGCGCGTATTGCACTCTTGCATTATGTCGATGGCGAAAAACGCTACATTATCGCACCTAATGGACTAAAGGTTGGCGATCAGCTTATGTCTGGCGAACGCCCGGAAATTCGGGTTGGCAATTGCCTCCCGCTTCAGAATATGCCGATGGGTTCAATTATTCATAACATCGAATTGAAGCCGGGCAAAGGCGGGCAAATGGCTCGCGGAGCCGGGACTTCCGCTCAGTTGATGGCTCGCGATGAGAAACACGCACAGTTGAAATTGCCGTCAGGCGAGGTAAGAATGGTTCGCGTCGAGTGTCGCGCGACTTTAGGGCAGGTTGGAAATACTGACCACGAAAACATCACGAGCGGTAAAGCCGGTCGCTCAAGATGGTTAGGCAAAAGACCGCATGTTCGCGGCGTTGCGATGAACCCTGTTGATCACCCCATGGGCGGTGGTGAAGGAAAAAGCTCCGGCGGGCGTCACCCTTGTTCTCCTTGGGGACAAATGAGTAAAGGCTTAAAAACAAGACGCAAAAAAAGTTCTGACAGATTGATTGTAAGAAAGCGAAAGTAAAGGTTTTACACTATGCCGCGTTCGGTAAAAAAAGGGCCGTTTATTGACGACCATCTGCTAAAAAAGATTGACGCGCTAAATACTTCAAAGCAAAAAAAAGTCATCAAAACTTGGTCACGACGCTCGACAATTGCTCCTGACTTTGTTGGCCACACAATAGCTGTACATACTGGGAACAAATTCATTCCCGTCTATGTCACCGAGAACATGGTTGGTCACAAGTTAGGTGAATTTGCTCCTACTCGGACATACCGCGGTCATATTAACAAATCAGAAAAATCATCACGTGTTCGTCGATAAATCAGGTTTTTTGAAATGGAAGCAAGAGCAATAGCAAAACATGTTCGGATGTCTCCTCGGAAGGCGCGTCGCGTGATTGATCTGGTACGAGGGCAAAATGTGAATAATGCAATTAACACGTTGCATTTTTCTAACAAACGGGCGGCTTCACCGATCGAGAAAACGATTCGTTCAGCAGTTGCAAACATGCTGAGCCAAGAAAGCGCCGCAAAAGTAGATGAAGACGAAATTTTTGTTAAGGAAGCGCGGGTTGATGAGGGCCCCCGAATGAGACGTTTTCGAGCCGCTTCAATGGGGCGCCCGATGCGGATCAAAAAGCGCACGTGTCATATAACTGTCGTTGTTGCCAGCGAAGACGAAGAATAGATTAAAGTACGTTTTAAGGAGTTTCTCTTGGGTCAAAAAACGCATCCAACTGGTTTCAGGTTAGGCGTCATTCGCGATTGGGAGTCCAATTGGTTCGACGAGCGCAATTTTGCTGACGTTCTGGCTGAAGATTTAATGTTGAGAAAATATCTCAAAACCAGACTCAAGCGCGCGAGCGTCTCGACCGTGACTATTGAACGCACAGCACAAAAAGTGACTTTAACTATTCACACTGCGCGTCCCGGTATCGTTATTGGCCGGAAGGGGCAAGAAGTTGATAAGCTGAAGGAAGAGTTGCAGCAACTAACGAATAAAGATATTCAGCTAAACATCAACGAAATTAAGCGCCCTGAGCTTGATGCGGCACTGGTTGCCGAAAATGTCGCCAACCAACTCAATGCGAAAATTTCTTTTAGACGCGCAATGAAAAAAGCGTTAATGAGCACAATGCGAATGGGTGCTGAAGGAATTCGTATCGTTTGCAGCGGCAGATTAGGCGGAGCGGAAATGGCTCGCACTGAACAATACAAAGAAGGCAGAATCCCATTGCATACTTTGCGTGCGGACATTGATTATGCGCAAGCTACCGCACAAACGACCTATGGAGCGATTGGCGTTAAGATTTGGATTTGTAGAGGCGAAATAATCGGCGGTTAGATTAGTTATTCAAGTTTTTGGAGTAGTGCTTCATGTTAATGCCGAAACGTGTAAAATATCGAAAAATGCATCGCGGGAGAATGCGAGGCAACGCAAAGCGGGGCGCTAAAATTTCATTTGGTGAATTCGGCATTAAAGCAATTGAGCCCGGCTGGATTACCTCAAGGCAAATTGAAGCGACGCGTGTTGCGATAACCCGGCGGATCAAAAGAGGCGGTAAAGTCTGGATTCGAATTTTTCCGGATAAGCCAATAACGGAAAAACCCGCTGAAACAAGAATGGGGAAAGGTAAGGGATCGCCTGAGTATTGGGTTGCAGTTGTTAAGCCGGGAAGAATAATGTTCGAGATCGCCGGCGTTCCGGAAGAATTGGCGCGAGACGCCTTAAAGCTCGCCGCTTACAAACTGCCGATTAAAACAAAATTCGTTTCCCAAAGCGATTTTGGAGAATAGAAGAATGAAGATGTGGGAAATTAATCAATTTACAAAAGAAGAAGTCGAGCAAAATTTGCAAGACTCTTTGGAAGAATATCAAAATCTTCGATTTCAACATGCAACGCATCAATTGGACAATCCAATGCGAATTCGCATTGTTCGGAAGGATATAGCCAGATTGAGAACTGTGCTTAGCGAAATGACGTTGGATTTGAGAAACGCTAGCCCTGATAAAACCGAATAATTTTAAGCTGTAGGAATGTGAAATATGGATCGGGGTAATCGAAAAACAAAAGTCGGCGTAGTTGTCAGCAACAAAATGCAAAAAAGCGTTACCGTTGCTGTTGAAAGGCGCGTTCGCCACAAAATTTACGGCAAGTTTTTTAAGAAGACTTCCAAGTTTATGGCGCATGATGAGAGCGATCAGATAGGCGTCGGAGACACCGTTCTGATTATGGAGACCCGCCCGATGAGCAAGCGCAAGAGATGGCGCGTTGTCGAAGTTGTTGAAAAAGCCAAGTAAGCAAAAATTTATTATCGCTATAGAGTAAGGTTTTAAAATGGTTCAGGAATATACACAGCTCGTTGTTGCAGATAATACCGGCGCTAAAAGAGTTATGTGTATCCGTGTTTTGGGCGGAAGCCGTAAGCGATATGCGCGAATTGGCGACGAGATTGTTGTTTCCGTCAAGGCTGCAATTCCAGGATCGTCGGTCAAGAAAGGCGAGGTTGCGAAAGCGGTTATCGTCAGAACGAAAAAAGAGACGCGCAGACATGACGGCAGTTACATTCGATTTGACGAAAACGCTGCGGTTTTAATAAACGAGCAAAAAGAACCGCGAGGCACCAGGATATTTGGCCCGGTTGCACGCGAGTTGAGAGAGAAGCAATTTATGAAAATTATATCTCTTGCTCCGGAAGTGATATAATTGTTCGAATGCAGATAAATTGAGTATATAGAAAGATGCATGTAAAAAAGGGCGATCAAGTTATTGTTATTTCCGGCGATTACAAGGGAAGTAAAGGCCGCATCCTCAAAGTTTATACCGAGAAAAACAGGGTAATCATTGAGGGGGTTAATATTGTCAAGCGTCATATGAGACCGTCTCAGCAATACCCGAACGGCGGTATTATTGAGCGAGAAGCGCCAATCCATGCATCGAATGTAATGGTTTTGTGCCCGAGCAATAATTTGCCGACTCGGGTGTCGTCCAAGGTATTAGACGGTGAGGAGAAGTTGAGCCGCCGTCGGACGCGATATTCAAAAAAGTATGATGAAATTATTTCATACAGCGAGTAGGGAGAATGGCGAAGAAGAAAAAAAACAACAACGTTGTAACCAGTGTGAAGGGTTACATTCCAAGCTTTTTTACGAAATATAAGTCAGAAATTGCTCCGGCGTTACTCAAGCAGTTTGAGTATAAAAACGTGATGCAGGTTCCGCATCTTGAGAAGGTCGTTTTGAACATGGGCGTCGGACAAGCAGTGGAAGATTCGAAAAATCTGGAAAATGCGATCTCGGATTTAACATTAATTACCGGTCAAAAGCCCAAAGTGACGATGGCAAGAAACTCGATTTCTAACTTCAAGTTAAGAGAAGGGATGAAAATCGGTTGCATGGTGACCTTGCGCAATAGAAAAATGTATGAGTTTTTGGAACGGTTTATTTGTATTGCCGTCCCTCGTATCCGAGATTTTCGTGGATTGGCTGACAAAGCTTTTGACGGACGCGGCAATTATAATATTGGCGTTCAAGAACAGATTATTTTTACAGAGATAGACTACGATAAAGTCGATAAGATTCGCGGCCTAAACATTACGTTTGTCACTTCCGCGAATACCGATGAAGAAGCGCATGCTCTCTTGTCAGCTTTTGGCATGCCGTTTCGTAAAAGATCATGATTGAAAGAGGTTAAGAATTGGCTCGAAAAGCACTCATCGAAAAGAATAAGCGCACAGCAAAATTCAGAGTTAGAGAATACAATCGCTGCAACCGTTGCGGAAGGCCGCGCGCTTATCTAAGAAAATTCGGTATTTGCCGAATTTGCTTCAGAGAATTATCTCTTGACGGGAAAATCCCCGGCGTAAGAAAAGCCAGTTGGTAGAACCTGTTATTTTCACAAGGAATAAGGCGACTCTAAAAAATGTGTATGACCGATCCCATTGCCGATTATTTAACTCGCATTAGAAATGCTGGAAGAGCCGGGCATGTTAAGGTGGATATTCCAGCTTCCAAGATTAAGCGTGAGATGACGAAGCTCCTGCTTGCCTACGGATTTATCAAAGATTACCTTTTGATCCGGGATAACAAGCAGGGCGTTATTCGTATCTACCTGAAATACTTTGAAGGAGAGAGCGTCATCGCCAACCTTAAAAGAATCAGCAAGCCAGGTCAAAGAAAGTACGTTGGCATTGATAATATTCCGCGAGTTTTTAACAATATCGGCGTTGCAGTTTTGAGTACGTCGAGAGGCATCATTTCGGATAGAGACGCGCGTAAATTGGGCATAGGCGGCGAAGTCCTTTTTTATGTGTGGTAAACGAAAGAAACGAGGCGAGTTTTAAAGTGTCACGAGTTGGAAAAAAGCCGATAACTCTGTCTGAAGGCGTGACCTTCAAACATGAAAACAATATTGTTACAGTAAAAGGGCCTAAAGGCGAACTTTCAAGGTACGTCGATCCTGCAATCGAAGTGGAAGCGAATGACGGAGAAGTACAATTAAAACGTTCTTCTGACGCCAAGCAACAACGGGCAATACATGGTTTGTACCGTGCTCTGATTGCGAATATGGTCAACGGTGTCAGCCAGGGGTTTGAGAAAAAACTTGAAATTCGCGGCGTCGGCTATCGTGCCGAAATGCGAGGCAAGTACTTATCTTTGCAAATCGGATACTCCCATCCGATCGTTTTTGGCCCTCCGGAAAATATTGAGATAAAGTGCGAAAACCAAACTTCCATTTCTATCAGCGGAATCGACAAGGAGCTGGTAGGGCAGGTTGCCGCCAAAATCCGTTCGTTCCGAAAGCCCGAACCGTACAAAGGGAAAGGCATTCGCTACGTTGGAGAGTATGTTCGAGAAAAGGCTGGCAAGACGGCCGGCAAGTAGTTGAGTAGAAAGTACGTCGATTGAGAACTTCCATATTGAAGATATTTGAGTATTACGATCATGGGCTTTAAAAAAACAAACCGTGCAACTGCTCGGAAAAAGAAACATTTTTCAGTACGTAAAAAAGTTATCGGCACGCCGGAAAGACCGAGGCTTTGCGTTTTTAAGAGCGCGAAAAACATTTATGCACAACTGATCGATGACTTAAATCAAAAAACGTTATTCGGCGTTTCGACGTTATCTCCTGGTTTGAGGGATGATGTTAGCAATGCAAAGTCGAAAGTGGAAAAAGCGACGATTATCGGTAAAGCGATTGCGGAAAAAGCTGCGGCGGAAAACATTGAGCAAATTGTTTTCGATAGAAGCGGGTATATTTACCACGGCCGAATAAAGGCGCTGGCTGACGGCGCTCGTGAAGGCGGATTAAAGTTCTAATTTCGGAGAATTTGATAGTGAAGAAATCGGATAGAATCTCGCCTGGCGAGCTCGATTTAAATGAAAGAGTTATTCATATAAACCGCGTAGCTAAGGTTGTTAAGGGCGGTCGCCGTTTCTCGTTTAACGCGCTTGTGGTAGTTGGAGACGGCAAAGGGCATGTCGGCACCGGTTTAGGTAAAGCAAATGAAGTTTCAGACGCTATCGCCAAAGGTTCTGAAAACGCCAAAAAGAGTTTGATCCGCGTACCGCTTTTGAACGGTACGATTCCACATGAGATAAAATCAAAGTTTGGCGCCGGCAAAGTGCTTCTGAAACCAGCAACTTCAGGAACCGGCGTTATTGCAGGCGGCCCTGTGCGCGCAATTATGGAAGCCGTTGGAATTCACAATATTTTGACAAAATCAATGGGGTCGGCAAATCCTCATAATGTTGTGAAAGCAACGATGAACGCTTTAGAATCGTTGATGGATGCGGCAGAAATCGCACGCCGCCGCGGATTGACGGTTAACGAACTTTTTAACAAAACAACTGTTTAGTTCAGGAATTTTTGCTGTGGCTAAGAAAAAAGTAAAAAAGCTTCGAATAACTCAGAAAAAAAGCATTATCGGCGGGACGCAACGCCAACGTGCGACTGTTCGTACTTTAGGATTGCGAAAAATTCGGCACTCAGTTGAACAAAACGACACGCCGCAAATCCGAGGAATGTTAGCAAAAGTCGCTCACTTGGTTACAGTTGAAGAACTTTAAGGCTTGGTCTTTCTATGTTAGAACTGAATAATTTAAAATATGCGCCAGGTTCTCGTAAGAACAGAAAACGAGTAGGGCGAGGACAGGGTTCCGGACATGGCGGAACGTCCACTCGCGGGCATAAGGGGCAAAAGTCGAGATCAGGCGGCAGCATTCCTGCTTGGTTTGAAGGCGGACAAATGCCGCTTCAAAGACGCATCCCCAAACGCGGTTTTACCAACATTTTCCGCAAAGAAGTCCAAATCGTTAACCTTACAGACATCGAAAACAGGATTGACGCAAATAAAGTTGATGTTGAAGTATTGCTCAACCGAGGACTCATCAAGAAACGCGGCGTGGACGTCAAAATCTTGGGTAACGGCGAGTTAACCAAGCCGATTGAAATATCTGCGCATCGCTTTAGCAAATCCGCACTCGAAAAAATCGAGAAGGCGGGAGGGAAGGCTATAACGTTATGATTCAGGCGTTTCAAGACGTTTTTAAAATACAAGAACTCCGGCGGCGAATTTTTTTCACGCTCGGAGTTTTAATCGTTTATCGGATTGGCGGTCATATTCCTATTCCTGGAGTAAACGCCGAAGCGTTATTAAGCTTTTTTGATCAAGCCGGAGGCGGCGGTTTATTCGGTTTATATGATATGTTTGCGGGCGGCGCTTTCAGTCGGGCGACCGTGTTTGCCTTGGGCATCATGCCTTATATTTCCGCATCGATTATCATCCAGCTGTTAGGCGCTGTGATGCCCTACTTCCATAAATTGCAGAGAGATGCGGAAGGGCGCAAGAAAGTTACGCAATATACGCGCTACGGGACTGTGTTAATCGCTGCTTTACAAGCCTATGGCGTAAGCATTTTTCTTGCGAATATCCCGGCTACTTCACAGGGTCTTGAAGTTGTGCCTGGCGGCGGCGGTTTCGGTTTTACTTTGATGACGATGTTGGTGTTGACCAGTGGGACAGTGCTCATTATGTGGCTTGGTGAGCAGATCACTGAGCGAGGCGTCGGCAACGGCGTTTCCTTGATTATTTTTATCGGCATCATCGCGATTTTCCCGAATGCTATTCTGACCGAGTGGACCCAGTTCACAAACGGCAATCGCGACCCGCTGACTGAAGTTGTGTTGCTCGCTTTGATGGTGGTCATCATCGGATTTGTCGTTTTACTGACGCAAGGTATGCGGAAAATTCCGGTACAGTATGCGCAAAAAGTCGTCGGGCGGAGGATTTATCGTGGGCAGGGAACGCATATTCCTCTTAAAGTAAACACGGCAGGCGTTATGCCGATTATCTTTGCACAGTCTATCATGTTTATTCCGCAGACTGTAACCACGTTCTTTCCAAACAGCGAGTTCATGGATACGCTAACTCTTTGGTTTAGCTTTACGGCCTTGCCCTATCAAATTATTTACGGCATACTGATCGTTTTCTTTACTTACTTCTATACGGCGATTGCTTTTAATCCGATTGACGTTGCGGATAATATCAAGAAGAATAACGGTTACATTCCCGGCGTTCGTCCTGGAAAGAAAACGGCGGAGTTTATCGATCATATTTTAACCCGCGTGACGTTACCGGGATCAATATTTCTCGCGTTTATCGCGATACTCCCGTACTTCGTCGTGCAATTGACAAACGTTTCATATGACTACGCCTCCTTTTTTGGCGGTACTTCCCTGCTCATCATCGTTGGCGTTGCATTAGATACTCTGCAACAACTTGAATCTCATCTGCTAATGCGTCACTATGACGGATTTATGAAGGGAGGAAAGATTAAAGGCAGACAACGCGCTTATTAGAATTCAACCGGACTGCTGGAGAATCGAACAACGACATGGTACTCATCTTTTTGGGATACCCCGGATCTGGCAAAGGTACGCAAGCAAAACTGGTTTCGGAAAAATACAGTATCCCCCAAATTTCTACCGGGGATATTCTGAGAGAAGCGGTTGTGCAGCAAACCAGGCTCGGAATTGAAGCAAAAAAGTATATGGATTCTGGCGGGCTAGTGCCCGATCAGGTCGTTTTTGGGTTAGTCGAAGCTCGAATTCTTGAGGATGACGTCCAGTCAGGGTTTATTCTCGATGGTTTTCCGAGAAACATTGAGCAGGCTAAATCATTGGACGGTTTACTCGAAAGTCATAATCGGCCGATAAGCGCTGTATTTACTTTGCAAGTGCCGAAGAAACGAATTTTTGACCGACTGACTCAGCGGAGAGTTTGCTCGAACTGCGGGCGTTTATATAATCTGATCTACGATCCGCCTCCAACAGACAACATTTGTGACAGTTGCGGCAAGAAGGATACAATAATTCAACGATCAGACGATAACGAAGAAACAGTTAAACATCGCCTCTCGATTTACGAAGAGCAGACGAAGCCATTGAAGGCCTACTACCGAGCCTTGAACAAAATTGTCATCGTTGACGGTGCTTTGGAAATCGGAGAAGTGCAAAAAGAAATTGAGAGCCATATCGCTCAAATTTGACCGGTTAAATGATACACCTTCGAAGTGAAAAAGAAATCGACGCTATACGCCATAGCTGCCAAATTGTAGTTGGCGCTCTCAATCTGGCGGAAGCAATGCTCGAAGAAAGCGTTACTACACTGCAGCTCTCTAAAGAGATTGAAAAATTCATTGTCAAAAAACACAAGGCGCGACCAGCTTTTAAAGGATATCAAGGGTTCCCTGGAAGCGCATGCATTTCGGTTGACGATGAGGTTGTTCACGGCATTCCAAATAATAAGCCGTTAAAGACCGGAAGTTTGGTAAAAGTAGATGTCGGCGTTGAGTCGAACGGTTTCTATGGCGACGCAGCGAAAACCTTCGTTGTCGGCGGCAAGGCGGATCCGGACGCAGAACATTTGATGAAGATCACCAAAGAGTCATTAAAACGAGGCATTAACAAGGCTTCCAATTCTAATCGCGTTTCAGACATTTCTTATGCGATCCAGAGCTTTGTTGAGAACGCAGGATACTCAGTTGTGCGTGAGCTCGTCGGGCACGGTATCGGACGCGAACTGCATGAAGAGCCGCAGGTGCCGAATTTCGGCGATCCGGGCAAAGGCCCTCGCCTGAAGAGCGGAATGGTCATCGCAATCGAACCCATGGTCAATCGAGGAACTCAAGAAGTGACAACGGATGATGACGGATGGACGGTTCGTTCCGCGGACGGCTCACTCTCTGCTCACTATGAACATACAGTCGCCATTACGAAAAACGGCGCACTGATTTTAACTGAAGGCATATAGCGATTTATGGCAAAAGATGAAGCAATAAAGGTCGATGGTACCATCGTCGAGACGTTGCCGAATGCTTCTTTCCGAGTCGAACTCGAAAATGGACATAAAGTATTGGCGCATATCTCGGGTAAAATGAGAATGCATTTCATCAAGATTTTACCCGGAGATAAAGTGACAGTTGAGCTTTCGCCTTATGATTTGTCTCGGGGAAGAATTACTTATCGGTATAAGTAAACTGAACTACAAGGACATGTTATGAAAGTTCGATCATCTGTTAAGAAGATGTGTGATAATTGTAAGATTATCCGAAGAAAAGGTCGTGTTATGGTGATTTGTAAAAATCCGCGCCATAAGCAGCGACAAGGATAAGAGATTCCTGAATTAGCAATTTTTGAACGGAGGTTATGCCTTGGCGCGCATTGCAGGTGTAGATTTACCGCGTGATAAAAGAGTAGAAATCGGTCTGACCTATATTTTTGGTATCGGTCGACATACTTCAGCCGAAGTTTTGAAGACGGCTGGAATAGACTTAAACAAACGCGTTAAAGATTTGACGGGCGACGAAATCGCCAAATTGCGTTCCGCTCTTGCGGACTACAAAGTAGAGGGCGCATTACGGACGGAAATCCAGATGAACATCAAGAGATTGATGGATGTGGGGTGTTATCGCGGTTTGCGGCATAGAAGAGGACTGCCGGTTCGCGGACAAAGAACCCATACAAATGCGAGAACGCGCAAAGGACGCAGACGCTCGGTAGGCGCCGGACGTAAAAAGTAATTAAAATATTCCGAATAAGGAGAATTGCTCTTGGCTAGCGGAAGAAGAAAAAAGATTAAAAAGGAAAAGGTAGACCCAAACGGTCAGGCTTTTATCCACTCCACATTCAATAATACAATCGTCTCCCTGACCGATATGTACGGCAATGTCGTTTCTTGGGCGTCTGCCGGAAAGGTCGGGTTTAAAGGCTCAAGAAAATCTACCCCGTTCGCCGCTCAGGTCGCCGCCGAAAATGCCGCCAAGACCGCAATGGATCTTGGTATGGTTAGAGTGGAAGTTATGATTAAGGGACCAGGTTCCGGACGTGAGTCGGCAGTGCGATCCTTGCAAGCGACTGGTTTGGAGATTACGGCAATTAGAGACGTGACGCCGGTGCCTCACAACGGATGCAGACCGCCAAAACGAAGAAGAGTTTGATCTATCTCCTCTATTTCACTCCGATTTGCCGCACAAGCTGCATTTTATAGAATTTATCCAAGTCTTTGAACTCAAATGCATCGATTAGCGCGATCGTCCGAGAGTAACGAAGACATTCTGAAATTGTGTTTTGATTTTTAAACAAAGATAATGGAGATATCTCTATGAATTGGCCTAATTTACAAATGCCGGATAATGTGGAACTTGATGAATCCACATATTCAACGACATTTGGCCGTTTCATAGTTCAACCTCTTGAAAGAGGGTTTGGTACAACTATTGGAAACGCTTTACGAAGAGTTTTGCTCTCCTCTCTGCCTGGCGCCGCCATCACGATGGTGAAAATTGACGATGTCATGCACGAATTCTCAACAATTCCCGGCGTCGCGGAAGATGTGACGGACATCGTTCTCAATTTAAAGGAAGTTCGCTTTAAATTGATGAGCAAGAAGCCGGACAAGGTTGTTATCGAAGCGAGCGGGCCTGGCGAAATTAAAGCCGGCGATATTCAGAACGGCACGACGGAATTTGAAATTCTCAACCCGGATCGGCACATCGCTACGCTGGACGATGACGCCAAAATGCGCTTGGAACTGCGCATTGGTCGCGGTCATGGTTATGTAACCGCTGAGGAAAACAAAGCGCCGGATTCACCGATTGGCATGATCCCGATTGATTCGATCTATACGCCGGTAAAGAACGTTGCATATTTTGTTGAAAACACGCGGCTCGGACAAAGAACGGATTACGAGAAGCTAATTCTTGAAATCACCACCGATGGAAGCGTTACGCCTGACGACGCTTTGACTTACGCGGGCAAAATTCTGGTTGACCACCTGCAGCTATTCATCAACTTTGACATTGAGCCGGAAGAAGAAGAGCCGGATGAAGTGGATGAAGAAGTACTGCGCACGCGCAAGCTTTTGAAAATGCCGGTTGATGAACTCGAACTGTCAGTACGTTCGCACAACTGCTTGATGGCCGCGAACATCAAGACCATCGGCGACTTGGTTAAGCGTGATGAACAAGAAATGCTCAAGTTCCGCAATTTTGGCCGGAAATCTCTGCAAGAATTGACGCAAATTCTAGAAGAAAAGAGCTTACACTTTGGCTTTGACGTTGATAAATACCTGAAAAGCGAAGAAGACTGAGTAGCCCGATAAGGTTGAATTATGAGACACGGAAAAGATCACAAGAAGCTGGGAAGAACGAAAAGCCATAGAAGAGCAATGCTTTCGAATATGGTGGCTTCGCTTCTCAAAAGCGATAAAAAGCAGATTGTCACGACGCTGGCAAAGGCCAAAGAAGCGCGTCGCTGGGTTGACAAGATGGTTACTTTTGGGAAAAAAGACACCGTCGCCGCCCGACGAGAGGCTTTTAAATTTATCCGAGATCGGGATGTTATCTCCGCTCTTTTTTCCGAAATTGCGCCTAAATATGAGGACAGAAACGGCGGTTACACCAGAGTTGTGAAGCTTGGCGAACGCAAGGGCGATGGAGCTGAAATGGCCGTTCTTGAGTTGGTTGGTTTTGAAGAAGTACAGCTCGAATTGCAACAGGAAGCGCAGGAAAGGCGACTTGAAAGAAAACGCCGTCAGCGAGAGCGGGAGCAAGGCGAAAAACAAGAAGCTGCTGAAAAAGCGCCGCAAGAGGAAGCTCAGGCGTAGCGAAGGATCTGACGAAAAAGTTAAGATCGTGCAGTGGTGATTCATAGCCAAAAACTTTGATGATTTAAGCCAGGAGAGCGGAATCGCTTTTCTGGCTTTTTATTTTTGATTTCAATTCATTGCTCGATGCTTTTCATTGAGCCGCCTGAAACTGTCAAAAAGTTGAAGATCATTGTATTTGCAAGCATCTTTTGATCTACTCTTCAAGCTTCAAACATGTATCTTCGCAGTCATCGGCTTTGCTGAATAACAAGTGAACTCTCTGCCTTTGACAATGCATCGATGCGCTTCTTTTTCTAAAAAATGTCTGACTGTGAAAATTTCAAAGACATTTAGATGACTCAAGCAGTCTTTGGTTTTATGGTGTTGATATGAAGGTTGCGATTTTCTCTGATATTCATGACAATATTTGGAAACTTGCCTCCGCTTTAAAGTTGTGTCAAGGCGCGGATGCCATGATTTTTTGCGGAGATTTTTGCGCCCCATTCACGCTTGTTGAAATCGGAGAGCAATTCAAAAAGCCGGTTCACGTCGTATTTGGAAATAATGACGGTGATCGTTTTCTTTTGAACAAGCAGGCGGCTAGATTTGGTCACATGACGTTGCATGGAGAATTTGCTCGCATTGTTTTGGACAACAAGAAAATCGCCGTGACTCACTATCCTGAGATAGCGGAAGAGATTGCCGGCGGCGGCGCTTTTGACGTCGTCTGCTACGGGCACAATCACGAATTGAAAATCAGCAAGATCGGTCAATCGGATTTCATAAATCCGGGGGAGATTATGGGTCGATTTGGCCGCTCAACTTTTGTGTTCTACGATACCGAAACGTCGGCCTCAGAAATTATTGACGTTCTTTAGTCTCACGATGCGACTTCTGATCAAAAATGCTCGAGTCTTTACGGCACGGAGTGATTCCGGATGGAAAAATGAAATCTTCGACCCCGGGTTCATACTATGTGAAAACGCGAATATTTTAAAGGTAGGAACTGAAGACTCATTTAAAGCGGAAAAGACCGACAAAGTTGTCGATGCAGACGGCGCGTTGGTCACGCCTGGTTTTGTCGATTGCCACACCCACCCGTTGTTTTTTAATCACCGCGCCAATGAGTTTGAAATGCGAATCGCAGGCGCAAGCTATGTTGATATAGCGAAGGCTGGCGGCGGTATAAAATTTAGCGTGCGCGATTTGAGAAAAGCTAGCAGCGAGCAGTTATTGCGCGCTTGCTTACAACGACTCGACCGATTTTTGGCTTTCGGAACGACAACAATTGAAGCAAAAAGCGGGTACGGGTTGAGCGTTGAAGACGAGATCAGATCATTGGAAACAATTCGTGTCGCGAATGAATCACACCCGGTTGACCTTGTGCCGACCTTTTTGGGGGCGCATGAGGTGCCAGATGAGTTTCAAGGCCGGAAAAACGAATATATCGCTCATGTCATCGAAGAAATGCTGCCGCGTGTTGCGGAAGGGAATTTGGCGCAATTCATCGACGTTTTTTGCGAGAATCATGTTTTCTCCGCGGAAGAGTCGTTGCGAATTTTAGAAGCCGGGCGAGCCAGCGGACTACGCCCCAAAATCCATGCAGATCAACTGACAAACAGCGACGGAGCCAAAGTCGCATCTGAGGTTGGCGCCGTTTCCGCTGATCATCTTGAGCATACGCCTGCGGAAGTAGATGAATTGCTTTTAGATGCGAATGTGACCCCGGTCATGCTGCCCGGAGCGGATTTTTTTCTCAACAGCCAAACCTATGGCCCGGCGCGAAGAATGATTGAAGCGGGTTTAAATGTCGCTGTAGCCACGGATTTCAATCCTGGCACGTGCATGTCGGAATCCATGCAAATGATGTTGACTTTGTCATGTCTGAAGCTGAAAATGACGCCGGTGGAAGCCATTATTGCGGCAACTTTGAATGCCTCGAAGGCAATCGCGCGTGATGACAAGATCGGATCGTTGGAAGCGGGCAAAAAAGCGGATATTGTTATTTGGGAAGCAAAGCACGAAGCGGAACTTCCCTATCACTTTGGCGTGAATCTGGTGAACGAAGTTTATAAGAATGGTAAACTTGCGTTTCGAAAAAAAGCAATGAACGAATTGGCGAATGAGTATGAACTATAGAAATGTAAAAAGCTGGACAATTTTTATCGGATTGTTTGGCGTTATTTTGACCTACTCTTGCAATGATAGCCTGCCACTGGGCGTGTATGATGAGTTTGCAGACTCAACATCCGTTGGAAGACTGGAAGTTTCCGCGATTCAATTACAGCAGGTTGATTCTGTGTCCAGCCAAGAGGTGAACACAGGATTGAGCTTATCTTTGTTCCTGGGAAACGCCGGAAACAGTGAGGCGTTAATTTTGATTAAATTCACTGATTTGCCTGATTCTGGAACGTTTAATGTTTCTGAAGCTAAACTACGATTGGCCGGCACCGATTTTACAGGCGAAGCCGATGAAACGCCGTTTAGCGCAAACGTCCATGTTGTAAATACTGAGTGGCAAGAGTCGCAAGTTACCTACTCTGAATTGGGACAAGGCTTTTTTGATGCTCAACCCGTTGGCGGATTGACCGTCGTTCCTGAAGATACGCAAAGCGTCGAAGCGAGCATAGCTCCCGGGATTGTTCAGGATTGGGTCTTGAATCAATCTGAAAATTTTGGTCTCTTGATCCAGGCAGAATCCCCTGCATTTCTGCAACGATTCAGCTCTCGCAATGCTTCCTCGGATAAACCCGTTTTGACAATTTATCAGGAAAGCAGCGAGGGAGTAAGAGACAGCGTGATCGTTACAGCCGGTGCGGACGCCTCTATCCTTCGCCAAAATACTGAAGCTGCTCCCGGCCCGATTTACATTGGAAACGGCGTCGAGTATCGTTCAATATTTCACTTTGACGTTTCAGAGATTCCGGAAGAAGCGACGATAACTCGCGCGCTCTTGAAGCTTCAAGTTGATCATGAAAACTCTTTCTTGGATGACGGTAATGCAGTCGGCTTTAACGTGCTCACATTGCTCAAACCGGTTGATGATCCTTTGGATTTGTCGGTTGATCCGGACACGACAATTGGCAATGCGGCGTCTTTTACCCTGAATGGCTTGGGCGTTGTCGATACGTCACAGACGCTGACAGCGGCGATGCGAAGCGTGGTTCAACCTTGGGTGGACGGACGCACTGAGAACATTGGTTTGGCGCTGCTTTCTTTAAGCCCTACTTCCAACCCCTATTTAGCAGCCATTCATACCACGAATACTGACCCGTCGAAAGCTCCTAAATTAGAAATTCACTATTCCACGCCTCCTGGTTTCAAAAAGGAAAACGGCGATGAAAAATAATAAAAAATGGTCTGTTCGCGCGGTTGCCCTAACGGCGGTTCTTTTAATCTCCGCTTCCTCGGCCTCCGCGAGCTCAATATATTCTCGTTTTGGAATAGGATTGGTCCAGCACTTCTCGCTGTCTCGAACGATTGGAATGGGCGGAGTCGGCATTGCGACTTTAAGCAGTTCGGCGCTGCCTTATATGAATTCCGCGGCGCTGCCATACATCACCGGGACGCGTTTTGACGGCAGCCTGCGCTACGAAAATGCGAATATCAATTTTCCGAACAATGAAGGAAGCCTCGCGAACGCAAGCTTTAATAGCTTTCAGGTGGTCTTTCCAGTAAAAAAGGGCTATGGACTTGGGATTGGACTGCAACCCTATTCAGTTGTCTCGTTCAGGATTTCTCAAGAAGTTGAATTCCCCGGCTCTACGTCGACTGCAACTGAATCATTAACCGGCATAGGCGGTTTGCAGCGAGGATTTGTCCATTTTGGCGGCACGCTTGGAAAACATTTTTCCTATGGCGCGGGGATGAATGTCTTTTTTGGCGGCGTCGAAAAGACTTGGCGCGTCATTCCTACAGACGATTCATTCAGCCCGACGCGCGATATTACGAATTCCCACATACGCGGTTTGGGGTGGAACACAGGCTTGGTGTTTAGAGCGAATAATCACATTAGCCTCGGGGCGGTTTTCCAATTTCCTACATCATTAGGAACGCGAACAAGAGTAGAATATGCTACAGGGAGAATAACTCCCGAGGTTACAAGTGATACGAAGTTGCCGTTTTCACACGGCTATGGTTTCTATCTTGTCCCGACAACAAAATGGCGGTTTGGCGGCGAGGTGTACCTGCAAAATTGGAGTGATGTAGAGTCGCAAGAAATTTTTGAAAGCACAACGGTCAATACAAGAAGGATTTCAGCAGGTTTTGGTTACACGCCGTCAAATAAACCGTTTTCCGGGTTCTTTGAACGGATGACTTACAGCGCCGGTCTCATCTTGGCGAAGTTGCCGTACACTGAGACTGGGGCAAGCGTGAATGAGATTCAAGAACGACTGTTAACGTTAGGGATGGCGGTGCCGTTTAATGCAAATCGGGGCAAACTTGATTTTGGCATTGCAATCGGGAAGAGGGGCTCTTTGGACAAAAATTCAGCGGAAGAAACCATTTTTCAGTTTACGGCCGCTGTAACAGGCGGAGAAATTTGGTTCATACGGCGCAGGCGATAAAGCCTGATAATCTGTTCGGTTAGATTTAGGGCGAGCCCTAAAACGCAGCCGCCGTTCGGTCGTTTTTCTTGTGATTATTTTGAAAATTGGCTATAATTCCGCCTTATTTGGAAAATAGTTTACTCATAATTATTAAAGCACTTGAAACGTCTCGCAAGGAGGGAAAAAGCGTGAAAGCGAAGGTGAAATTGAAAAGTGTGAATCGATTCTTATCAGGAGCGGTTCTGTTTATTGTAGCATCGACTCTTTACATGGCTTGCGGGGGCGCAAAACAACTCACGCCGGAAGAACAAGCGGCAATGAACGCCGCGGAAAAGGCGAAACAAGATTCCATTGCCTATCAGCAACTCTTGAGAAACTGGAGTTTTGGAAATACCAACTACCGCAACAAGGAATATGACCGTGTAACCAAGTATTTCTGGAATGTCATCGAATTAGACAAAGACAAGAAGTTCAAAGACGTCTATTCTTTCTTGGCCGCGACTTATTTCGAGCTTGGTAAAGGCGATTCAGCGGTCATGGTTCTGCAGCAAGGCGTTGAAGTTTTTCCTGACAACGCGGACATGCACCGCAGACTTGGATACATTTTTTCCAACAAGCAAGAGACAGAAAAGGCGATTTCGTCTTATGAGAAAGTTATAAACCTGCAACCAAAGTCTGAAGCGGATTTGAAAATTCTTGCCGATCTCTATTTAAAAACCGAACAGACCGAAAAAGCGCTAAAATCTTATCAGTCGCTTAAGGAAATTGCCCCGAATAACCCTGAATACCAGGAAAGAATTCTTGGTATTATGCGAATGGAAGGGGATTCAGAGGCGGTTGTTTCGATGTTACTGGATAAAATCAAAGAAAACCCCGAAAATGCTGAAGCTTATTTGGAGGTTGGGAACTATTATAGGAATGAAAGAAATTGGGCCGAAGCTGCGGGGATGTTTGAGAAATATCATGCTCTGAAGCCTGACGACGTCTTTATCCTGGAAGATCTGGCGTTGCTCTATACAAATACGGAAGATCACAAAAGCGCCATCTCAACCTACGACAAGATTCTTGCAAAACAACCCGGCGACGTCCGCGCATTAACGGGACAAGCTGACAGTTACCGCAAGATGGGACAATTGAGAAGCGCATTGGCGACGGCGAATAAGGCTATTCGCGCCGATAATACTTTTGGTCGGGCCTACTTGGTAAAAGGCGAAGTTTTTACAGATGCAGTCGATCAGTGTCAGGCTAAGGAAAATAGAAAGGGAGCCAATTTTGAGGACAAACTCGTGTTCAAAATGGCTAACGATCAGTTTACGCAAGCTAGAAAAGACCCTGCTGTTCGAAGCAGAGCGGAAAGCTTGATGGGAACGCTTGTGGACGTTCTGCCAACAAAAGGCGATTTTTTTATGAATAAAGATAGAAAAACGCCGCAAGGAGAATGCTACAGCTGGCTGCGTTAGCAAAGGAGTCTTACAGCGTCCGTTTTTTGTTGAATCGTCGAATGACTTAGTCCCGCCTTAATATCATATCGATTTCCATTTTAAGCGTGCCCGGAATTTCCCGGGCACGCTTATGTTAAGGTTATAATTCTGGTTTATCTTATAATTTGTCTTTTTGATGAGGCTAAAGTGCAAAGTTTACGAGACTTTGATCCGGAAATTCACCAAACAATTTCTGATGAGATTGATCGGCAAAATGAAAAACTAGAGCTGATCGCTTCGGAAAATTTCGTCAGCCGCGCCGTCATGGAAGCAATGGGGCAAGTGATGACGAACAAGTACGCCGAAGGCTACCCTGCAAAGCGGTATTATGGCGGGTGCGAACATGTTGATAAAGCTGAAGAGTTGGCCAGAGAACGTGCAAAAAAACTCTTTGGCGCTGACCATGTCAATGTTCAGCCTCACTCTGGTTCGCAGGCGAATATTGCGGCATACTTCGCTTTTTTGCAGCCTGGGGACAAGGTTTTGGGTATGAACCTGGCGCACGGGGGCCATCTGACGCATGGCAGTCCAGTCAATTTTTCCGGGCGGTTGTTCAATATTGTCGCTTATGGGGTGAATGAGAGGACGGGCTTGATCGATATGGATGAAGTTCGTGATATAGCGCTGCGTGAACGACCTAAAATGATCATGGCCGGTGCAAGCGCATATTCACGTGAGATAGATTATAAAACCTTTCGTGACATTGCTGATGAAGTAGACGCGAAACTTGTTGCCGATATGGCGCACCCTGCAGGATTGATTGCGGCAAAGTTGATCAAAAGCCCGGTCCCACATTGCCATGCCGTGACGACAACGACGCACAAAACGCTGCGAGGCCCGCGCGGCGGAATGATCCTAATCGGAAAGGATGGGGAAAATGACATGGGCGTCAAAATGTTAAAAGGGCGTGTGAAAAAATGGTCGGAAATCATCGATTCGAATATTTTTCCCGGTTTTCAGGGCGGCCCGCTCATGCACGTTATTGCAGCAAAGGCGGTTTCGTTTAAAGAAGCGCTGCAGCAGGATTTTGTTAGCTATTCGAAGCAGGTCATCAGTAACGCGCAAACGCTTTCTCAAAAACTTGTCGATCTGGGCTATAACATTGTTTCCGGCGGCACTGACACGCATTTGATGCTTGTTGACTTACGTAATCACGGAATTACAGGAAAGGATGCTGAAGCTGCTCTAGAGACGGCAGGTATAACCGTCAACAAAAATATGGTGCCGTTCGATACGCAAAGTCCCTTTGTCACTAGCGGGATTAGAATCGGTACGGCGGCGCTGACCACTCGTGCGATGGGTGAGGACGAAATGCGAGAAATCGCTTTTCTTATCGACAAAGTGTTGACCGCAATTGACAATAAGGCGGTTTTGCAGCGCGTTGCTGCGCAATGCGTTGATTTATGCAAAAGATTCCCATTATACCCAAAAGAAGAAATCTAAAAGAAGTGCTTTCTCAATCATGATGCGCTGCCCATATTGTGAAAATGTAGAGAGCAAGGTGCTGGATTCCAGGATGAGCGCCGAAGGCCGGTTTATTCGCCGCAGAAGGGAATGCTTGGGATGCAAACGACGATACACGACAAAAGAGTATGTCGAAGAATCGCCGCTAATGGTCGTTAAAGGCGATGGCCGTCGTGAAGTGTTTGACCGGGAGAAGATCAGGCGCGGCATTCAGGTTGCTTGTAACAAACGCCCTGTTTCGATGGAGTCTATCGAAATCATGGTAGATCGAATTGAAGCTGGTTTTCGGGATGAAACCGCTACGGAGGTCGATACGAACACCATTGGGCTGGCGGTATTAGAGAAGCTGAGAGAACTGGACGAAGTCGCTTATGTGAGATTTGCTTCTGTCTACAGGAAATTTCAGAGCAAAGAAGAATTTATTAGTGAATTGCGGCGATTAAGCTGAAAACTGACGAGAATTTGCAGCCTGATAAATGGTTGTGAAATTGATATGTTCGGAAAAAAGAGCAAAAAAGATAAAGAAAAAGAGATGCCTTTTTTAGAGCATCTTGAAGAATTGCGTTGGCGCTTGGTAAGAAGCATAGTTGCGATCTTTATTGCATCGGCGCTTTCGTTTCTTTTCAAAGAACTAATATTCGATTTTCTTATCGCTCCTTTTAATGCAGCGATAGAAATGCATACGACGGGAGACGCCGCTGACGAGATCAAGCAAAATGCGAAGTTAATTTCCCTCGCTCCTGTTGAGTTTTTCATGGTTTACATTAAGCTTGCGTTGTTTGCCGGGCTTTTTTTGAGTTCACCGTATGTCTTCTATCAGCTGTGGAAGTTTATTGCTCCAGGATTGCTTGAGAAGGAGAAAAAATATGTTCCTTACTTCGTAACTATATCAACTTTCTTCTTCTTTCTTGGCGCAATTTTTTGCTATGTTTTTGTCCTGAAATACGGTTTATACTTTCTGCTGGATTTGCAAAGGCCGAACGTCGAAGCAAACTATGCGATTCGTGAGTACCTCAAATTTGTGACAATGCTAATTCTCGTTTTCGGCGTGTTTTTCGAAATGCCTATTTTGACTTTTTTCTTGACGAAGTTAGGCGTCCTCACGCCGAAGTTTATGCGTCAAAAACGCAGGTACGGCATCGTAACGATTTTTATTCTCGCCTCTATTCTCACCCCGCCGGACCCATTTACGCAAATCATTCTAGCGGTACCGCTGTTGATCCTGTATGAAGCAAGCATCTTGGTCAGCAAGTTTACAATTTCGAAAGAAGAGCAAAAAGTTGCGGCGGAATCTGCCGCTTAAAATGAAGAGTAACATTGAGAAAAAGCCTATAGCATGTCGATAAAATCTGATAGATGGATAACGCAAATGGCTCGTGAGCACAGAATGATCGAGCCCTATGTTGATTCTCAAGTACGAGAAGACGTTATATCATACGGCGTGTCTTCTTATGGGTATGATATTCGAATTGCCGATGAATTTAGAATATTTACTAATATCAATAGCTCCATTGTCGATCCAAAGGCATTCGATGAAAAATCGTTTGTCAGCTTTCGCGGTGATGTTTGCATCGTGCCGCCTAACTCGTTTGCTTTGGGGCGGACGGTAGAGTATATTCGAATTCCCCGCAACATCATGACCATTTGTGTTGGGAAATCCACTTACGCGCGATGCGGCATTATAACAAATGTGACGCCGTTGGAGCCGGGGTGGGAAGGATATGTAACCTTGGAAATTTCCAACACAACGCCTTTGCCCGCCAGGATTTATGCAAATGAGGGCATAGCGCAAATTCTGTTTTTTGAAAGTGATGAAGAGTGTGGAACCTCGTACGCGGATAAAGGGGGCAAATATCAAGAACAAGTTGGCGTGACGTTGCCGAAAATATAACCATACTTGTCGGCGATAGAAAAATCTTGCATATGTCCATATATTTTCATACCTACCCAACTTTTGAAATCCAGCCGAAAACGATAAGCTAAGGTGCTAAAATTGATTGATTTTAGGAGCGAAAGCAGCGCCTTTTCGTTAAGCTGAGAATGTTTCAAATTGTTCCTTGACAACGATTTAGAGTATAGAACTTTATCGTTCTATACATGATTTAGTATCTGAAAAAAGAGGTTGATTTTGCGACGAAAGGCAAAACAAACCCGAGCCAAAGAGATACTGATTAACTCCACAATGGGGGAAACGAGAGTAGCCATTTTAGAAGATGGAAAACTCGTCGAATTGGATGTGGAGCTTTCGGAATCTGAAAGAATGGTCGGAGACATATACCTTGGCCGGGTTGTAAATGTTGTAAGAGGCATGAAAGCCGCTTTCGTCGATATTGGCCAAGAGCAAGATGCTTTTCTTCATTTTTCTGATATTGGACAAACTCTTGATGAATATGGAACTTACCTCGAATTGGATTCGGTTAAGCGACAGCCCCAAAAGTCTTACAGGCGCCCTGTTCCAAAAGATGGGCAGGAAATCCTGGTGCAAATTATTAAAGAACCCATTAGTAAGAAAGGCTCTCGAATTACCTCCGAAATTTCAATTCCAGGGCGTTTTTTCGTTTTAGTTCCTAATTCCCACACTACAGGCGTATCCAAGAAAATCTCGGACTCAAGAGAGCGAAGACGCTTGAAACAAATCGCGCGGGATTGCTGTCCTGAAGGATTTGGCGTCATTATTCGCACTGTTGCTGAATACAAAGACGAGAAAGTTTTACGTGCTGATTTAGAGGCTATCCTAAAAAATTGGCGTTTGCTTGCTAAAAAGCTCAAGACGCAACGTCCGCCAAGTCTAGTCTTTAAAGATGTAGGAATGACCTCAAGCGTTATTCGTGATCTTTATACGCCGGATGTTACAAAAGTCATCGTCGACGATGGGAAAGAGTATAAAGAGATTGTTCGATATTTGAAAGAGTTCGCACCTGGTTTAATTGAGCGAGTCGAACTCTACAAAGGAAAAAGTCCTCTGTTTGATCTGTATGATATTGAACAGGAGATTGAGAAAAGTCTTTCCAGGAAAGTCTGGATGAAGAGTGGTGGTCATCTTATTTTTGACCATACTGAAGCTTTGGTCGCTGTCGACGTCAACAGCGGGAAATTCATAGGACGAGGGGCGCATGAAGAGAATTCACTAAGAATAAACTTGGAATCTGCAAAGGAAATTGCCAGGCAATTGCGGTTGAGAGATATTGGAGGAATCATTGTTATTGATTTCATTGATATGCTCGACCCGGAAAATAGACGTACATTATACGATTCATTCAGGAAAGAGCTGGCAAAAGACAGAGCGCAGGTAAATGTAAGCCCCCCAAGTGATTTCGGTTTGATCGAGATGACGCGCGAGCGAATCCGGCCAAGCCTGATCTTTACATATTCCGACACGTGCCCGACTTGTGACGGGCTCGGACGAATAAGCTCAAAAGTAACTGTGTTGACGCGAATCGAGCGCGCGATCGGGCGCGTCAAAGCGGCGACGCATGAAAAGCTTGTGACGCTTGAAGTTCACCCGGAAATAGCGCATTTCTTGGGCAAGGGGTTGCGAAGCCCTTTGCGGCGAATTATGTGGAAATACTGGGTGAAAATCGAAGTTGTTGAAAACGAAAATCTAAAGTTCGATGATTTTGTATTTCATTCGAAAAAAACGGGCGAAATACTAAAATTTAGTTGATCACGAACGAATTTTATTTAGTTGTGACAGGGAGTCCTGTAATGTATGCAATCGTAGAAATAGCTGGTCAGCAGATTAAGGTTGAGCCTGATCAGACAATAACAGCCCCCAAAATAAGCGGCGAAATTGGGGACTCAGTGGAATTTGATCGCGTGCTGTTATGCTCCGACGGCGAAGTTGTCCGGGTCGGCCAGCCAACTGTTGAGGGTGCGAAAGTGACTGCTAATATTGAAGATAGCATTCGCGAAAAGAAAATTATTGTTTTCAAAAAGAAGCGCAGAAAAGGATATCAGAAACGGAACGGGCATCGTCAGCAGAAGTCTATTCTAAAAATCAACGAGATTGTCGTCTGAGCCTTTTTCAAGAGAAGCTTTAAGGAGAAATATCATGGCACATAAGAAAGGTGTTGGCAGTTCTAAAAATGGACGTGATTCCAACCCGCAATATTTAGGCGTAAAGCGATTTGACGGGCAACTTGTTACCGCAGGCAGCATTATCGTACGTCAACGCGGTACCAGAATACACCCCGGCGACAATGTAAAAAAGGGAAAAGATGACACGCTCTTTGCAATAATGGACGGGGTTGTGAAGTTCCAGAGAAAAGGTCGAGATAGAAAGTATGTCCACATTCTGGAACCAGAGAAGTCAAACTGATTTTAAAGCCGTTGAATATTCAACGGCTTTTTTCTTTAGTATTAAAATGATTTTCAAGAGTAGAAAGGAGGTGCTATGAAGGTCAGTGTGATTGGCGCGGGAAATGTTGGCGCCACAGCGGCGCAAAGAGTTGCGGAAAAGCGGCTCGCGCAAGAAGTTGTTTTGGTAGACGTCATTGACGGCATTCCGCAAGGAAAGGCGTTGGATATGTGGGAATCAGCGCCAATAGAAGGTTTTGACGTTAAAGTCATCGGCACAAACGGGTATGAAGAAACCGCCAACTCAGACGTTGTTGTTGTAACGGCGGGTCTTGCTCGCAAGCCCGGGATGAGCAGGGATGATTTACTGAACAAGAACACAGAGATTATCAGTTCGGTCACCGAGCAAATCGTCAAATTCTCGCCGCAAACCAAAATCATCATGGTTACGAATCCATTGGATGTAATGACTTACGTTGCATTCAAAACAAGTGGATTCGAAGCGAATCGTGTTTTCGGCCAAGCTGGTATTCTCGATACGGCGCGTTACAGAACTTTCCTGTCGATGGAACTTGGAATCTCAGTCCGTGATATTCAGGCGATGGTTTTGGGCGGGCATGGTGATGATATGGTGCCGCTTTTGAGCTATACGACCGTTGGCGGCATCCCGATCAAGCAGCTTATCCCGCAAGACCGCCTCGACGCCATCGTTCAGAGAACGCGGCAAGGCGGCGGCGAAATCGTGAAATATTTAAAGCAGGGAAGCGCCTATTACGCGCCTTCCGCGGCGGCGGTTGAAATGGTCGAAGCGGTTATCACCGATGCAAAACGCCTGTTGCCGTGCTCGGCTTGGCTGTCGGGCGAGTTTGGAATCGATGATACCTATGCCGGCGTACCGGTTATTCTGGGAAAGGACGGCGTCGAGAAAATCATGGAAATTGACCTGACTGACGACGAACGCCGAATGCTGAACGAATCAGCAGACCATGTGAAGGAAATGATCGACGTGCTTAAGATATAATTCTTACCTTTCGTAAGAACAAAGCGCGTTGTTTTTCTCAAGATTTGAGTAGAAATCAAAATGCCCGAAGTACCAAATGGCTTCGGGCATTTTTTTTGAAAAAAGGCTTGAATTTTTCAGAAACGAAACTTTACAACAATTGTGCCATGCAAATTCTTTTGCGCTTGACATCTATTTGAGATTCGTCTATATTCATTGCCGTTTTTTACAATCACTCGAAATTAGAAGCCTCATGGACATTTCAAAAGAAGAAATCGAGCATATCGCAAAGTTGGCGAAATTACGTTTTTCAGGCAGCGAACTCAATCATTTGAAGTTGGAGTTGAGCAAAATCGTCTCCTATGTTGAAAAACTAAATGAGCTCGAATTGCAAGACGTGCCTGAAACTGCACATATGCACGGCCTTGCGAACGTTTTTCGAGATGACGTCGTCGACGCAGAGATGGGGCGAGAAGAAGCCTTGATGAATGCACCAAAGACGACGGGAGGCTATTTTAGCGTGCCAAAGGTGATTGAATAATCTGAGGAGGTCACGGTGGGACAAGAGAGAAAAACGAAATATATATTTGTTACCGGCGGCGTCGTTTCATCTCTGGGAAAAGGCGTTGCGGCTGCGTCTATTGGCGTCTTGCTGCAAGCGCGCGGCCTTCGCGTAACGATGTTAAAGTGCGACCCCTACATTAACATCGATCCGGGCACGATGAGTCCGTACCAGCATGGTGAAGTTTATGTGACGGACGACGGCGCGGAAACCGATCTCGACCTTGGACATTATGAACGTTTTCTTGATGAAAACATGTCCAAAAAGAACAACGCTACGACCGGCCAAATTTATAATGAAGTGATTACGCGTGAGAGGCGCGGCGATTACCTCGGAAAAACCGTCCAGGTCATTCCCCACATCACCAATGAAATCAAACGCCGTATTTACGCTGTTGTCAGAGGAAATCAAGACATCGATTATGATGTAGCGCTGATTGAAGTCGGCGGTACGATCGGTGATATTGAAAGTCTCCCGTTCCTGGAAGCCATTCGGCAATTCTGCTTGGAAGTAGGGCCGGAAAACTCCTGCAATATTCATCTAACTCTCATCCCCTACATCAAAGCCGCCGGCGAATTGAAGACCAAGCCAACGCAGCACTCGGTTATGAAGCTGCGGGAAATCGGCTTGCAAGCAAACGTCTTGCTTTGCCGCTGTGAACAACCCCTGACCAAAGAATTGCGCGACAAAATCGGCTTGTTTTGCAATGTACCGTCGCAAGCCGTTATCGAAGCGCGCGACGTTGAGTCGATTTATGAGATCCCCGTCGCATTCGAAAAACAAGGTCTCGGCGAATTACTAACGAAACATCTTCATCTCGATGTGAAAGAGCCGGACTTGTCGCATTGGGAAGCGCTGCTGCAAAAAATCGCCAAGCCGAGGCCGACCGTGACCATCGCAATTTGCGGCAAGTACGTCAATCTGCATGATTCCTACAAAAGTATTATTGAAGCATTCAAGCATGCGGGCGTTGAGAATGGTGCGGACGTCAAACTTCGCTGGATTGACTCGGAAAAAATTGAAAAGCAGGGAATTACAAATGAATTTGAGAATGTTTCCGGCCTGTTGATTTGCCCGGGCTTTGGGCGGCGAGGAATTGAAGGGAAAATTGCAGCGGCGCGCTATGCCAGGGAAAATAAATTGCCGTTTTTGGGAATTTGTCTCGGAATGCAATGCGCCGTCATCGATTTCGCGCGAAACGTATGCGGCTTGGAAAATGCCAACAGCGCCGAGTTTGACGACGCCTCAGAGCACCGCGTCATCGATTTGATGGAAAATCAGACCGATGTTTCGCAGTTGGGCGGCACGATGCGTTTAGGCGCGTACAAGTGCAGAGTTGAGCCGAACTCCAAAGCATTTGAGGCATACAAAGAAAGCATGATCCATGAACGGCACCGACATCGTTTTGAAGTCAACAACGAATATGTCGAGACTTTGCAGGCGAACGGTATGAAAGTGACTGGCGTCAATCCGGAAACTGACTTGGTGGAAATGATTGAATTACCGGATCACCCTTGGTTTGTTGGCGTCCAGTTTCACCCGGAATTGAAATCAAGAATTTTACGCGTGCATCCGCTATTCCGCGATTTTGTAAAAGCGGCTTTTGAAATTACAAAGTCTCGCTCTGTAAATGGCGCGCTGCCAAAATCTGAAAAAGCCGAGTCAGAGCCTGACGTTGCCTAAGAAACATAGAGTTTGACATTGAAAAATTGCTGTTAACTGCATTCACTACCTGACACTTTTTGTATAGGCTTTTAAAACTGGTGAAAAAACCCGGAATTGTCATGCTGGAAGCATCTTTTTTGATTCGATCTTTGAACTTTTGAGCATGATCTGTACTGGGCGATAACAAAGATTTTGCTTCGCCGG
>CAXHAT010000035.1:0-49083 GCA_964014485.1 uncultured Deferribacteres bacterium | reverse complement strand
ACCAAGAAGCTCGTCGGCAGCGTCAGATGTGTATAAGAGACAGGCCTTGATGAGCGACGATTATCAAATTTCGAAAACCTTCATCATTGCGACGGTCACAAAGGGCGGCGGCGAAAATGTGAAATTCCGCGAAGACACGCTGCAATTTGACGCTCGAAAAAATGAGAAGAGATTTGGTCGCTACTCAAAAACTATCGATCTCAACCATCTTGGCATGGCGCCCGGCGACGAATTGTATTTCTATGTCGAGGCCGTCGATAACCGCGAGCCGGAGCCGAATCTGGCGCGCACCGAAACGCATTTTGTCGTTATTCGCGACACTTCCGAGGTGATGGCGCTTTCCACTGACGGCATTGCCGTGAACATTATGCCGGATTATTTCCGCAGTCAGCGGCAGATCATCATTGATACGATTGAGCTGATCAAAGAAAAGGACGAAATCAGCGCGGGCGATTTCAAGTCGCGTTCAAACGAGCTTGCGCACGATCAGAAATCGCTGCGCTTGCGGTACGGGCAGTTTCTCGGCGAAGAATTTGACAGCGGGCTTTCTGAAAGCGAGTTTGATCTGGAAGAACTTGGCTTGGAAAGTGAAGATGACGCTTTTGGCGGGCACGCTCATGCGGAAGAATTGGTTTTCGATCCTACTCAGGGCTTTGTCGGGCTCGATCTGGCTGCGGACGGCGTTCCGCTCGGCAACGACGACGAATTAGTCCAGCAATTTATGCACGACCACGACAATGCTGAAAACGCGACCCTGTTCTCGCAATCCGTCCGTTCGCAATTAAAAGACGCGCTCACGGAAATGTGGGACGCGGAATTGCAATTGCGATTGTTTGAGCCGAAGAAAGCTCTGCCTTACGAGTACCAGGCGCTAAAATTGCTCAAAAGCGTACAGCAGCGTTCGCGTCTGTACGTCAAGCGGATCGGTTTTGAGCCGCCGCCGTTGCAACCATTGGAAAAACGTTTGAGCGGCGATTTAGACGAAATTGCGCAAAAGCGTGTGAGCGGGCAAGCTGAGAGCGCTGTAACCATGCCTGAAATTCGTGCGGGATTGAAAGTGATTGAGGACATTTTCAGCAAAGATAAACGAGCTGCTGATGACGCGATCCTGACGCTCGAACGCGCTGGCCAAAAACTGGCTGAAGCTGCGATTTCAGAGCCGGGAAATTATTTGGACGCCTTGCAGAAATTGCGCGGTTTTATTGCAAGCGCGGACGAAGAGCCGCAGGAGTTTTGTTCTGATTGTCTCGTCGCTGTGCGCAGTGCGTTTTGGCAAATTTTGCCGCAGGAAACGCCGTCGCCAGGACAAGCAACGCGTCCTCAAGGCCCGCTTGCTCAAAAGTATTTCCAAGCGCTGGATGCGATTCGATGAGTATTGGCGCGCTCTCCACCCACCTTCCCGAGCAAACCGTTTTCGCCGCAATCACGCTTGCATTTGCGGCCTTTGGCGCGCTCGCTTTTTTCTCTGCAAAACGTCAAGGCCTGAAGCGCCGAGGGTGGAAAATTCTGGCGCATTTTCTTGCCGTTTTTTCCTTGCTGGCCATTTTCCTCGAACCGAAATATAAAACTGCACCCAAACCTGTGGGTGCGCTCTTAATCACGCCCGGGGCTGAAGCCAAAACGCTCAAAGACTTGCGCGATTCTCTAAACTTTGGCGACTTCGCCTTTTCCATCGATGAATCAAGGAACTGGCGCACAATTTTCCCCGACCTGAAAAGCGCTCCGGACGCCGCTTCAATCGTGAGAGATTTTCCAGAGATCACAACGCTCCATATTGCCGGGCACGGCTTAAAATCATACGATCTTGACGCATTCGATCAAATTCGGATCATTCCGGTTTTGTCGGCGGCGCCGGAAGGAATCTACCCAACGTTTTCCAGAAAAACGCTGACGCAAGGCGAAAAATTGAGGGTTCGCGGACGTGTCGTAAATCCAAAAAAAACCACATCCTATCTCATGCTTTCAGATTACGGCGGCGTTGTCGATTCCGCTAAAATCTCCCCCGATAGTTTGTCTTTTTTCGGCCTTGAAGCGCGCCCGAAAGAAAAAGGCAATGTCTTGTATTCGTTGACCTGGATCAACGAAGCCGGGGATACGTTGCAGCACGAAAGACTTGGCGTTGCGATAGAAATGTCGCCGTCATTGAACTTTCTAGTCGTTGAATCATCGCCGAAATTTGAAACGCGCTTTTTGAAGAAGTTCCTGCTCGATAAAGGCCACAATCTGGCGGTGAGATCAGCGATCAGCAAAGAGCGTTTTCGCACGGAGTTTTTTGGCTTAAAAGAAAAGACGCTCGACCGATTGACGGCAAAGCATTTTGGCGAATTCGACTTGCTGATCGTTGACGGCGTTTCGCTCAAAGCTCTTTCACGGAGAGAAAAGAACGCTTTGAAAAACGCCGTTTCCAACCAGGGCTTGGGAATGCTGGTTTTGACTGATGCAACCACGTTGTCCCATAAACGCGGCGTTGATCCAAGTCTGGATTTCTTCCTGCCGTTTACATTTGAAAAAATCCCGGAAGTTGACGAACGGCAGATCAAACCGCGCTGGCTCGGCGGTGCAAACGGTACGACTTCTCCTCTCCCCGCTCCGCCTTTTTTTCTGGCTGACCAGCCGGGAGCGCAGCCAATTATGACCGACAAAAATGGTCGATCGATCAGTTTAGCGAAAAGAGCCGGCTTCGGCAAAATAGGCGTTTCGCTTATTTCGGAAACGTTCCGCTGGGCGTTGGAAGGCGAGACGGAGCGTCACGCCGATTTTTGGTCAAAACTCATTTCCGAATTGGTTCGCACAAAAAACGAAGACGTGATTCGTTTAAGCAACCAAGACTTGGCGTTGGTTCATGAGCCTGTTCAAGTTACGCTTTTTTCTTCGCAGAACGTTAATCCCAGGCTCTGGCTGGAAAAAATGGACGAAGAGAACGTTGTGCTTGCTACGGCGCAAAGCAAGACAGGCGACGTTCGTTGGGAAGCAACGCTTTGGCCGCGAAAAACGGGCTGGCACGTCCTGAAAAGCGGGAACGGCGGCGAGCTTGCGTTTTATGTTCACGACAAAAGCGCCTGGCAAACGCTTGCCGCCGCTGAAAAACGCGCGGCAACACATCGATTCGCCAATCGAAACAAGTCGCACGAAAGCTTGCCGCTCGCGAAAACAGAAACGCGCGAAGTTCCGAAAATCTGGTTTTTTCTGATCTTCATTTTCAGCATGGCCTGGCTTTGGGCGGAAAGGAAAATGTAATCATCAGCCGGGCGCGCGCAATTCACCGGCGCAATCCGCGTCTGACAAAATTATTCAGAACCCGCCGATTCAAGCCTTTGCTGCAACAGCTTTTTCATTTTTCCCTGCGTATCTTCAAGCATGACTTTTGTAACGGCGCTTCCGGCGTCAAGCAGCGCTGTTGCAACGTCAAAATAATCTGCTGCCGGGTTGTCGCATTTGCCGGAACCGTCCGCCGCCCAGCCGAGGGCCGTGATGCGATACGTATCGTCGATGAGATCAGTCGGCGCTTTGTGATCTAACAGCAATCGAACGACCTCAGCCCAACCGTGCCAAGCCGCCCAATGCAGCGCCGTTGCGCCCAAATTGCCCTTGTGCCCTGCTTCGAACCCAAGCTCAAGCATCAATTTAATCGCTTTTGTTTTTCCCGCCGTCGCGACTTCCGCCAAAACGCTTTTGTCTTCATGATTGAGGCTCGTCAAAATATCCGGCTGACTGGCGACTATTTTGTGCGCGGTCTTCGCGTCGGCGCGGACGCAGGCGGCGAGAAGCCGATCCGTGGCACTCAACTCTTTTTTAACGCCGTGTTTTTCCAACAGATCGACTACGTCGTCGCGGCCTTGACGAACCGCTAAAGCATAGACGCTTCTCCCGTCCGCCATCTTCGCATTGACGTCCGCTTTGTGCTCGATCAGCAATTCAAAAAACGGCAAGGAACGCCCGCGCATGAGGGCTTGATGCAACGCCATTTTGCCCCACATGCTCATTGCGTTAGGGTCGCATCCTATCTCAAGCAAGTATCGAACGCTGTCGATTTGGTCAAAATCGAGCTTGCGCAGCAGCATCGTCGCTTGGCCGTCCGCATCGACGCCGTGGTCAACAAACAGTTTGAAACATTCAAAATTGTCAAATTCAGCGACGTGGTAGTGTGCGTCCGGATCGTTCACATCGGCGCCGGATTCGAGCAAAACTTTGACGAGTTCGGCGTTATTCGCGACGCCCGCCGCGCCATAAAGCGCCGTCTCTTTTTCTTCGCCCGCCATAAAAAAAGCGTTGGGATCGGCGCCGTTTGAGAGCAACGTTTTTGCTGTTCGGACAAATTCCGGGGTTCGTTCCGGCTTGAAACGCAAGAATCTCGAAAAGCACAAATAAAACAGCGGCTCCCAATTTCGCGGGCCGCCCTTTTGATTCGCCAATTCCGGCGATTGCGCCAGAAAACTTTTCACTAATTCGGCGTTGCCCAGAACAGCGGCAGTGTAAATGTTGGCGTTCGCGACTTCGGGGTGTTCTTGCAGAATTTTCGCCGCCGTCTCCAAATCGCCGGAACGATGATTGACATTGACCGCCGGACAGGCTGTGTTTAGGAAGGCAAAAACTACGGTTTCTTCATCCGTCGAAATCGATTCGACATACTGCTTCAGCTTCGGCCAACTGCTAAAACCATATGCGCGGGCAACCACAAGTTGGACGTCGGCGAGCGTGATTTTCGCAGCGCCTATTTCATTTTCAGTCGCGTTTTGCAGCTTGGGGTGAAGTTGTTTGAGCCAGTGAATTGCGTCGGGATTTTGTGCGGCGTGGCCTTTTTTTAGTTGCTTCGCTTGGCGCTTGAGAAATTCGAGGCTAGGTTTTTTCGGCAGATTTGCAGACATGGGAAACTCCTTTCGATGATTGCCGGCGTTCGCATTTACGGCTGAAAGAAGTTCGATGGTTTTCGAAAGAAATCAGGCGGGACTCAGCCCCTTTCCGCGAACTTGGCGGCTGCCTGAACAGCACGAAATTAAAATAGGGGAAATATTGAAATTGACAACTGATTTTTGATTTTGAACCCAATGGTAGAAATGCGATGCATCGCGTCTCTATAAGTCGTTTGAGCAGCGACGGCGTATCATAAACTTGCTCATTAAGGAAACCGTTGAAAATCCAATCGCCGGAAGAATGACCCAAAAAAATTCGCTGATTAGCACGCGCACGCCCCACTCGCTGAAAAAGCGGGAAATCCCAATTGGCGAGACCTGGATTGGGCGGAACGGAAAGAAATAGCGGCTGTTTTCGAACGGCGCGAAGAACGCTACGCCAAGACCGCCGTTGGTCATTGCATCGAGTAAACCGTGCGAAGCGGTTGCAACAAAAAAATAGCCGGTTAGACCCCAGAACTCTTTTGAATTTGGAGGGAATTGTCTGAAGAACAATGCTGTTACTGCATATCCCAAAACAAGCGCAAAAGCCAGCGAGTGGCTGATTCCGCGATGCCCGAAAACGTCGCCATACGGGACGTCGAACATGAAGGCGATAACGTCGGCGTCCGGCAGGATGGAACAAACGCATCCCGCGACAACGGCCTTCCTTAAACAGCGTCTCGGAATCGGTGCGGCGGAACTCAACGAAGCGGCGGCGACGGCGTGAGAAATGATGGAAGCCATTGAGATATTTGACCAGGAATTTACTATTGTGCGCTGAACAATTTCTTTCTATATTGCGCGCTTTCTTAGCCGACTGTTTTTTCGCGGATTCTTCGTTTGATGATTCCGCTTCTTTTTTTTAGAACAAAAATCCAGAATTTCCTATCTCGCCACGACCGAAATTCTAGAAAACCTGACCGGAACAATTCAAACAGGAGGAGGAACCGATGAACGCTCCGGAATACGTCAAAAATCAAGAAGTCGTCGATTGGGTTGCTGAAGCAGTTACACTTTGCAAACCGGACGACGTTTATTGGTGCGACGGCTCACAGGAAGAATATGATATGCTGGCGCAGCAATTGACGGACGCCGGAACATTCATAAAATTGAACGAAGAAAAAAGGCCCGGGAGCTACCTCGCTCTTTCCGATCCCGGCGACGTCGCCAGGGTCGAGGATCGTACATACATATGCAGCAAGCGCGAAGAAGACGCCGGGCCGACCAATAATTGGGTTGCGCCGGACGAAATGAAAACCAAGCTTCGCGGTTTTTTTGACGGCTGCATGAAAGGCCGGACGATGTACGTCATTCCGTTCAGCATGGGCCCGTTGGGCTCGCCGATTTCGCACATCGGCGTTCAGGTTTCAGACTCGCCCTACGTCGCGTGTAATATGCGCATTATGACGAGAATGGGAAAAGCGGTTTGGGATGCGCTCGGCGACGGTGAATTCGTGCAATGTCTGCACTCCGTCGGCGCACCGCTGGAGCCCGGCCAGCAAGACGTTTCCTGGCCTTGCGACAGTGAAAACAAATATATTGTTCATTTCCCGGAAGAAAGAACAATTTGGTCTTATGGCAGCGGATACGGCGGCAACGCCTTGCTTGGAAAAAAGTGTTTCGCGCTGCGCATTGCTTCAACAATGGCGCGCGACGAAGGATGGTTGGCGGAGCACATGTTGATTCTCGGCATAGAATCTCCGGAAGGCGAGAAAACCTACATAGCGGCGGCTTTTCCGAGCGCTTGCGGCAAAACCAACCTTGCCATGCTGATTCCCCCAAAAACATTGGACGGCTGGAAAGTCACCACCATCGGCGACGACATTGCCTGGATCAAGCCCGGGCCGGACGGTCGTTTGTACGCCATCAATCCCGAAGCCGGTTATTTCGGCGTGGCTCCGGGAACTTCGGATAAATCCAATCCAAATGCGATGACATCTCTAGCCAAAAACGCGATTTTCACCAACGTTGCCAAAACGGAAGACGATGACGTGTGGTGGGAAGACATGACCGACGCGCCGCCGCAAAATCTCACCGACTGGCACGGCAACTCCTGGACTCCGGACGGCGAGAAAGCCGCCGCGCACCCCAATGCACGATTTACCGCCCCAGCCAGCCAGTGTCCGTCAATCGACCCTGACTGGGAAAGTCCGCAGGGCGTGCCGATCAGCGCTTTCATTTTTGGCGGCAGGCGCGCGACGACGGTGCCCCTTGTCTACCAATCTTTTAACTGGAATTTTGGCGTTTACCTCGCCGCAACCATGGGTTCGGAAACAACCGCGGCGGCGGCCGGAGCTGTCGGCAATGTACGCCGGGATCCTTTCGCCATGCTGCCGTTCTGCGGTTACAACATGGCGGATTACTTCAATTATTGGCTTAGTTTCGGACGCAGCTTGCCAAACCCGCCGAAAATTTTCAGCGTCAATTGGTTTCGCAAAGACGATGACGGCAATTTTATGTGGCCCGGCTTTGGGGAAAACATGCGCGTCTTAAAATGGATCGTCGACCGCGTACACGGCAAAGTGCACGCCGTTGAAAGCCCCGTTGGCTGGACGCCGCGATACGAGGACATCGAATGGGCGGGCCTCGATTTTACGCACGAACAATTCGCGGAACTCATGTCTGTGGATCGTAAACTGTGGTTTCAAGAATTGCATTCGCACGAGGAATTTCTGATAAAGCTCTTTGATAAATTGCCGAAGGAATTTCTCTCGATGCGGCAGCTTATGCTCTCCACATTGTACCGCTCCCCGGAGGTTTGGACGCCAAAAGCAAAGTAATTCAGAACGCTGTTTATTCTGAAACGCCTCCGCCAAGCATTTGGACGGAGGCGTTTCTATTTCAAGGCTCCATGAAACAAAAAATCATTGGATTTCACCAGGACGAGCTGCGAGATTGGGTCGCTGAATTGGCTTGCGGGCACAACCAGCACGTTCGTCACAACCCGCCCTGGATGGTTCGAGAATGGGTGCTCACGGAAGCAGGCAGAAAAAGCCGTCTTGGCATTGAGCTGGACTGCAAAAAGTGCGATGAAAAATACTTTGCTTCAGATTAGGGCGTTTTGCTGTATAGTGTAATCAAGTGCGCAACTTGGGAAATACACTAGCGAATCGGAATTAACATGAACTCAAAGGCGGAGCGGCGGTCAATCTGGCGAACGGGCAAAATCAAAAATTGGGACGTCTCATATTTGACGCAGGTGGCGCAAGGAGACGACGCCTTTTTCACGATTGTCATCGACACGTTTTTGGAACATGCACCATTGCACATGGATGAAATTTTGGCGGCCTGTCAAGAACGCGATTGGCAAAAACTTGCTGCTGCGGCGCACAAATACAAATCATCAACGGCGAATATCGGGCTGGCGGAAATCGCGGACATGCCGCGTGAAATCGAGACGCTGGCGAGGCGTGAGTCCGGGTGGTCTCTGGCTTTAAAGCGCGTTTCCGAACTCGAAAAAGCGCATCTGCAGATTATGGCGGATTTCAAGGAATTCAGCTAAGATCAACCAGTCCAAAAACTCTGGAGCCAAATGCTAACGGCGAATGTCGGTATAAAAATGAGCCATGAAGAAATTTCTCCGGACGCCGCTTTTGAGAATTGGAAGAACCACATTCTCGGCTCAACACATCACTTCACAAATCTCCAGATCAAATCCAAACCTCTCGCGCCTTTGCCGTCGCTGTAAGTTCCCTGCAATAAAATTTGTCGCAACATTTCGTACTCCAGCGTGACTTTCGTGCGGTAGCCGTCCGTCTCACTGCCGATGCTTTGCTGAAAGCCGACGTACAAGCGATCCGTCAGATATTTGCCGACAACGATCGATGCGTCGTCCAGCGTGCTTCCGGAAATATCGAGCTGATCGAGGGAAAGCTGCGTACCGACTGAGCGCAAAAACTGCGACGCGAGAATACTCCCCAAACCCTGCGCCGAAAGCGCGTCTACATTGCCGCCGCCCTCGGATTTACTCGCTGGTCTGCCGAGAACGAGGTACGACGCGGCGTTGGTGGCGTCAACGTCCTGGCCGTTTAGCGCGTAAGTAAATTCCGGTTGAAACATGCGCCCGGTCATGTGAATTTCCAACGCTTTACGCTCGCGGCTGTCGCCAAAACCGACGCGGATTTTGCGTTCCGCCTTCAAATTAATGCGCGGATTGAATTCGTCCCCGCCCTCAAAAATCAGCTCTCCTTCCTTGATCGTGAATTGGTAAGCCGTGAGAAAATCGTACGTGCCGCGCAAAACGCTGATCGTGCCAAAGGGCTGCTCGAACTCCGGCCCGTTTTTCACCAGATCGAGCCGCCCGGAAAGCTCGATGTTCAGATCGGGGCCGCGCAGCCAGGTGTTGCGCGGAATGTCGATTCTCAGCGAACCGCGCAATTTTTCCATGTAGCTTTCTTCAACTCCTGTCACTGCACTTTCGTCTCTCTCGACCCGCAGGGTGTCTCCCAAGATTTGGCTTAACAGCGAGCTCTCGGGCGTTTCGTCGTAAAGTCCGCTTTCTTCCAGCGCCGGGTAGAAGACGCTGGAGCGCAAAATCGTCAAAGTCCCGTCAAACTTTGGCGCGTCCAAATCGCCGAACATGCGAATATCCGCGCCGATGCGCGCGCGGTAGTTGCTCGTATTGATCGCCAGAAAATTGTCCGCTTTCAAATTGACTTGTGCGGTCTGCAAGCCGTTCCAGAAACTCGTCGAATCGAACACGGCGAAACTGCCGCGGTCTATGTAAAAACGCCCGCGCGTACTTTTCTTGTAACGCGTCATAACTTCCGTGCCGATCTCAAAATCGAGAACGCGGACCGTGTCCCGAGTGAAATTGACCGTAACCTGCATGTCCTTATAATTTGCGCCGGTCGCGGGCACGTTGAAAGCGCCGCTAACGATGCGGAGGTTGCCGCGAGGGCGGGGATCGCGAAACGTATTTTCCAGAACGACGTCGCAAAAAAACTTGCCGCCGACCTCCTTGACTTCATTGGTAAAAGCTTGCAGGAACGAAAGATCGAGACCGGGCGCATAGGCGTCGGTTTGAAAATAAAACGTGCAGTCTGCGTTAAACATGCTCACGTCTTCCGGTGCAAAAGGATCGAACGGCAGCCAGCCGTCGCCGTTGATGTTGCGCGATTGATCCTGGTAAAGAATGTAATCCCAAACCAATTTTTTGTCTTCATACTGCACGCCGATCTGCAATTGGTCGTACTTGAATTCCGAAAAACGCCCGTCAACCACACGAAACTCCGCGTCGATCTCCGGGTTGTCCAACCGCCCGTTCAGGTTCACGTCCAAATCGAGCACGCCGAGAAAATCTTCGGGGCCGTCGAAGCGCTGCATCAAATCCGCCACGTGAATATTTGAAATTTGCGCCGTGAGTTTCTGCTCGCCCTCAGGGGCGACTACGCCGCGTATCTTGAGCTTCTGGTCGCCGGAGCGCAGCGTGAGATTTTCGATTTTATAACGCTCCGGCTCGATGACAACGTGCGCCTCGCGGCCGTCTTTTTCAATTACCAAGTCTTGCCAGGCAAAATTGAACTCAGGAATTTTAACGACGACGATGCTGTCGAGCAAAATATCGGCGGTCGTTCTACCGGAAATCGCGAGCGCGCTGTCGGCAAGTTCGAGGCCGATATTCAATTCCGGCAAATGGAATTTCGAATCGACCCTGACTGAATCGAGCAAATTTTCGCCGGACCCGGCTTGCTGTAATTGTGAAAAAAACGTTCCGGAGAGCGTGTCCGGCGATTTGAAAAAACTGGCGCGCCCTTGCATTTTGCCGACGGAAAAAGTGTTGTAGGTCACCTCGTGCAAATCGAGATCGACCTCCCCGCCAAGCGCGTCGAAGCGGCCGTGAATGCGTCCGTCAATTACGCCGCCCGCCCGCAGCGTGTCCAGTGACATTTGATTTTTGACCCAGTGTAAATCCTTCAAATCCGCGCGAAATCGTAATTTGTTTTCGGAAGAAAGGCTCAGGAGACCGGCCAGATTGAGGGCCCCGATTTGGCTGTCGACATGCAGCGTGTCGATGCTGAAATCGTCTTTATTCGCCGTGAGATTGCAAAAAATGGTGTCGATTTCCGCACCAAAAAGCTCAGAAGATGAGAAGCGGATCGTTGCGTCGGCGTTGATTTTTTCCGGGTCAAAACTCCGTCCCGTTGCGTGCAGCGAAGTGTTCAAATCGGTTTGCAGACTATCGGCGAGCAGCAACTCCGCCAAATTGAGATCGTGAAAATCGCCGTCAATTTCAAAAATTTGTTTTTGAAAAACGTCTTGAATCGCCCCTTTCAATTCAACGCCGCCAAAGGCGCCAAGCGCAGCAAGTTCAAAATCCGTGTCACCTTTTTCGAAGCCGCCGGAAATGCGCAGCGAATCGATTTGCCGCTCGAAAACATTGCTTTGCCAAACCGTCCCCGACACGCGGCAATCGAGCGAGTCCGGCGAAAAGCCCGCGCCGTCGAACGTCAAGTTGCCATTTAAAATCACCGTTTCCGACGACGGGAGCCAGTGCGAAAGTTCAAAAGCGCGCGCTTGCAAAACGCCTTCATAATTTGGCGCGCCGCTCATTTCGCGAACGAGGGCGTCGAGAAAAAACGACTGTTCGTTTTCCTGCAAACGCGCCGTTGCCGTCAGAGAATCGCCCTGAAAAACCGCACTCATTTTGAGCGAAGGCGAGCCGTGCAAACCGGCGTCCGGATAAAAAACGCCCAGTTCCTGAAAATTCAATCGCGCCGCTTCCAGGTCGAGATGATAGGCTGGAGCGGCGGCCAATTTTGCGCTGGCACTGCCGGAAATCTCCGTTTCCGCGAGGCGCAAGACGATGTCGTTGAGCAATAAAAGGCTGTCTTGAAAAACGGCGTTGAATGCCAACTTCTTGAGGTCGATGAACGGCTGGAAGGCTTGCACATTCAACGAGTCCAGCATCACGTCGATCTTTTCCGATGCGTAGGTCAGGCTCAAGATGGCGTCTAAGCCTTCCAGTTTTGTCGGAATCTGCGAAGCCGAGTCCGGCGGCGTCTGAATAAACACGCGCCCGCCCGAAAGACGGGCTTTTTCCAGACGAAACAACCAGTCGAATTCCGTCGAATCTTCCTCGCTCGGCTTGGTCAGATTTTGCACGGCCCACTCGTTGTTCGCGTTTTGCGTCAGCTTGACCAACGGTGAGTCGAGGGCGACGACATTGAGCAGAATTTCGTTATCCAGCAGCTTGCGCCAATCGAAACGCACGGTGAGTTTTGGTAAATGCAAAACAGTGTCTTGCGCTTGCGTCAGCAAATTGTCGTGCAAGGTGAAATGACGGATCAAATTCCCCTCAATGCGGCGGATCGCAAGTTCGCCGTTGAGCTGCTCATTCGCCGTCGCAACGATCTTGTCGCGCAGCCAGTCGCGGAAGATCTGCGTCTGGCTAAAAATGGCCGTCCCAATGATTATGAGAAGCAGGGATGCGAAAATCCATAAGGTGATTTTAAAAAGTCGTTTCATCAAAGGGCTCTTTTCAAAGGTTGATTTTTCTGTGACTCACGCGGGTTGGCGCGACATTCACTACCTGACGCTTTTTGTATAGGCTTCTCAAACTGGCGAAAGAGGCCAGATTTGTCATGCTTTTATGTTAAGATACAACCTTATTTTTGTTTTAAGGCGCACTTTTCCTGTTCAGCTCTGATTTTAGGAAAAAAGCCTGCCAGTTGTCTTGCGAAATTTTTTGTTTTAAATGATTTTTTGGGTTACGTTGTTTTTGTTTTTCCAGGAGCGCAATCATAAAAACATGCTTTTATGAGCAGACGTTTTTGCGCTGCAAATCCTTTTTAAAAAATATGCGCGGGGTCGCAAACTGCAAGAGCAGAACCGCAAGGAACTGTAAACATCTTTTTTGATCCATCCCTTGAATTTTTGAGCATGATCTGCACTGGGCGATAACAAAGATTCCTGCAGAATGACAAGACGAGGCCTTTCGGCGGCTCGAAAATGCAGTTGACAAAAAAGTGTCAGGTAGAAAGAGCGAGAAATACAAGATGGAAAATCGTCATCTTCGAGAGGTGATCGGGCAATTCCATATTTCCGGGACGCCGGAGAAAATCACGCCGCACGGCAGCGGCCATATTCACGACACTTTCCGCGTCTTTAACGAAATTTCCGATTCCCCGGACTATCTTCTACAGCGAATTAACAGCGACGTCTTCAAAAACGTTCCTGCGGTGATGTCGAATATTGAGCGCGTCCTCGATCACCTTCAAAGGAAAACGCCGGATGCGACGCACTTGACCTTGGTTCCAACGAGTGGCGGCGCTTCTTATTTTCAAGACGTTGACGGCGGCTATTGGCGAGTCTACGTTTTTTTGAAAGGACTCACGTCCCATTACATAGCAAAAACGCCGGAACAGGTTTACGAAGGCGCGCGAGCCTTTGGCGGATTTTTAGCCAATTTGAGTGATTTTCCAGCCGACAGCCTGCATGAGACGATCCTCGCCTTTCATCACTTGCCGACACGTCTGAAAAATTTTGAACAAAGCGTTCGGGAAGATACTAAAGGGAGGATGCAGGAAGCGCAAGAATGGATCGCATTTGTTCGGGAGCGCGCCGATGAAATGTGCAAAATCCAGAAATTGGGCGACGCCGGGGCTATCCCGCTGCGCGTTACCCACAACGACACAAAGTTTGACAATGTGTTGATGGACAAGGGCGACAAGGCAAAATGCGTCATCGATCTCGACACCGTCATGCCCGGATATGTCCATTTTGATTTTGGCGACGGCATGCGCACGAGCGTGAGCAGTGCGGCGGAGGATGAGGCGGATCTGGCGAATATTCAGATCGATTTGGAGCGATTCCAGGCGTTCGCCGACGGGTACTTAAGCGCGGCGGGCGAAACATTGACGGAAATTGAAATTCAAAAACTCGCGTTTTCCGGCGCAATGATGACTTTCATGATTGGCGTCCGCTTTCTCACGGATTTTCTGGACGGCGACGTTTACTACAAAACGCAATTCCCCGGACAGAATTTAAGGCGAGCCAAAGCGCAGCTTGAATTAGCACGGAAAATTTTGCAACGATTGCCGGATTTAGAAAAGGTCATGTGAAAGTAAATGGAAATTTTTCTTTTCGGAAGGCGCCCCTGTTGATTTTAGGCTACTCCACATACGGGATATTATTCGCATCGCACCATTCCGCGGCGCTGACGTAAAACATTTGCTCGCGAAATTCAAACCACGCATCGTCCAGGCTGTAGCTGCGGATGGCTTCTTTGAATTTTTGATACCCGCCGTCTTGCTGGCTGAGCTCAAGGAATTCCCGTCCCAAATCCGAATCCTTGAGCGAGAGACAAAAACTCATGACAAATTGCTGTTCATCAACCGAACCGCGATCCGGAAGCGCAAGATAGCCGCCGTCCCTTCGCGAAGCGTCACTTCCTTCACCGCTGATGACTTCGCAAGTCTCTTTGTCCAAAAAAAACTTCTGTGTTTGATCCTTGTTTTCAAGAGACTGCACAATTTCACGCAAATGAACCGCTGACGCCATGACGTGCTCCGTTTTTGTTTTCCTGAGGCAAGATAGAGAGCCGTTGCCGCAAAAGCAATGTCTTCAAGATAAAGTTTCTGTGTAGATTTTAGATCATATTTTCATTACACTGTTTGAAAGATTTCGAAGTCTAAAGAAAAAACGCGGGGGCGATAAAAATGTTCTATCTTCGAAAATACTCTAGCGCCTGCTTGTTTGTTTTTTTCTCATTAACGGTCATAGACGATCTTGTTTCGCAAGATGTTGAACTCATGCTGCCGGTTTTTGAGCTGACCGCCGACCCTTCCGATTTAGACAAACTCTACGCCAATCCCTGGACAAACGAATATTTCCCCGCCCAATTTGTTTTTGATTCATTGACCTACGACTGTGAAATTCGTTTTCGCGGTTCATCCAGCCGCACCTTGCCAAAGAAAAGCTGGCGCATCCGCTTCCCCAACCGCGATAATATTTTTGGCGTGAAAAAACTGAATCTCAACGCGGAATTTCGCGACCAAACTTTGATGCGAAACTTCCTCGCGATGCGCCTTTTTAACTATTTCGAGCTTCCGGCCCCGATGACGGAATTTATTAAGCTGGAGTTAAACGATGAAAATATGGGGGTGTTTGTTCAAGTTGAAGACATCGACGAAGATTTTCTGAAAAGGCGCGGCAAGGACTCGGACGGCGACCTTTACAAAGCCATTTCTCACGGCGCAAGCACGGCTCCGTTGCTGCGGTTTTCCAATTATCATTCCTCATGGGAAAGAAAAATTGGGCCGGAAGGAGACTACGATAATTTGCAGCGCTTGCTCAGCCAATTCCGCTATTGGAATCATACTGAATTCGAAGATTCGATTTTGACAGTCATAGACGTCGAGCAATTCCTGAAATTTTTTGCCATCCAATTCGCCGTCGCCAGCCATGACGGATTTACCAAAAACCAGTTTCTCTACACGAACCCGGAAACTGCGATTTACGAGATTTTCCCTTGGGACAATGACGCAACTTTCGGCAATGATTATCGCGGGGATTACCAGGCTTCTTTTGAAAAAACGCGTGACGGCGCGCTGAAATATCATCTGCTTTTTCAACGCTTGATGGATTACTCGCAATGGCGTGAACAGTTTTACCACGATCTCGAGGATGTGACCGAACAAGGGTTTGCCCTTGTTGCTAACATGGTCGACTCGGTCGCGAATGTCATTCGGCAAGACGTTTATCAAGACACGGAAAAGTCCGGCTCAAACGAAGATTTTGAAACTGGAATCAGCAGATTGAAGGATTTCTTGGCGAATCGCGCTGGGTTCTTGCATGATTTCGAGCCCTTCGCGCGCACGCCGCTAACCGAGCTTTTTTGCTCGACTCCATTCCCGACCACGACGGCGGCGAAAAGATCTGCAAACGGAATTGTTTTTCGCGCCAAGTCTGCTGCGCCGCAGGGCGTGTTTGTTGAATATGCGGTCGGGTTTGATTTTGGCCTTCCCGGCGATCGTTTCACGCGCGCGCAAATTCCACTTTTCGATGACGGGCTGCATCAGGACGGGGAAGCGGGAGACTTGGTTTATGGCAATGAATTGACGCTGCCGCCGAATCACACCGGATTGTTGCCGTTTACATTTCACGGCGGAGAATTTAGCTTTCCGGCAAACGGACACTTTTACATCGAGTATGCGCCGACGCATGTTTTTGCTCTCAATTCTTCCGAGAGCCGACTGGCGGATTATCAAAATTTGGAGTTTGGCAAAGTCTATCGGGTCGGCAACGAACGCGTCGTTGAATTGCGAAATATAGGCGAATCGGCGCTGGAACTGTCCTTGTGCTATTTTCAATCCGGATCAAAAATCAACCGATTTTGCCTGCCGCCAGGCGCAGCCATCGCTCCGGAAGAAAGCATTTTTTTGACGAGTAATCTTGCGCTCGCAAAGTTCTTTTTCGATGAGGCGCAGGCATTTGGTGAAATATTTTTTGATGTGGCCTTGGGCGATACCATGAAGCTTTTATCGCCTGTCTATTCGCCAATCATCTCAAAGGAATTAGAAGCCTATGAAGATATAACTCCTCAGGCCAAACGCATTGTTATCACCGAAATCAATTACAATTCAGCTTCAGATTTTGAGGCCGGAGACTGGGTGGAATTATACAATCCAGGCGATGAAACAATCGACTTTGGCGACTGGAAGTTTCAAGATCAAGACGACGGTCACAGCTTTGATTTCCCCGAAAACACGCTTATTCTACCCAGGGGATATTTTGTCGTTTGCGCGGATGAAGAGAAGTTTACGACGCTTTTCCCGGACGTGGAGAATTTTGTCGGAGAATTGGAGTTCGGGCTCAGCGGCGGCGGGGAGTTGCTGCGACTTCTCGATCCTTTCGGCGTCTTGGTCGATTCCGTCCGGTATGGCGACCAAACCCCCTGGCCTGCAGCGCCGGACGGCGGCGGCCCAACGCTGGAATTGCTGAACATCGACGAAGACAACGCTCTTGCGGAAAATTGGGCCGCTTCCCAAGCAACGGGCGGCACTCCGGGCGCAAGGAATTCAGTCGATCTAACGCCGATTGACTTTGACGGAGAAATTCTGCCGGAAAAGTTCGCACTCCTGCAAAATTATCCGAACCCATTTAACGGCGCTACGAAAATTACTTTCAAACTCGGGAACGACGCGCAGGTTCAATTGAAAATTTACGATGTCCGCGGTCGTCTCGTCGATGCTTTGCTGGACGAAAAAAAATCAGCCGGCCGGTACACGGTAACATGGGAAACCAAAAGTGCCGGCTCAGGCGTATTTTTGATTGAGCTAATTATTGACGGCGACAGACGTTTTGCGAGAAAGGCGGTTTATCTGAAGTAATTGATGTTACGCGCAGCAAAACCCTTCGGAAGCGCCAAGATTGTTGCGTCGCTCGCTCCCCTATTGTAGAGACGCGATGCATCGCGTCTCTACATTGCATTCAAAGCAAATGCGCCGCGCGCCGACGCAACATCAGTTAGTATTTCAAAGTAACGCCGTCCAGGCTGTCGAGCTTGGCCATAATTCCCCAGCCGCCGAAATTCTCCGAAACTGCAAACCAAACTTCGTTTTTACCCTGCCGCAAAGGCAAATAGACAGAATCAAAATAGCCGATGGTGCCGAGATAGCGGTAGTCGCGCGAGACATAGTCGTTACTGCCGGAATAGACGGCGTGATCATTCACAAACACTTTCACGCGGTCGCTGTAGCCGAAATGAATTTTTTTAACCTGATCTTTTTCCGAATCAATGACGAGTCGTGCAAAAACGGTGTTTTGATCGGCTTGCCCTCGAGCGTGCAAACGAGAAAAATTGGCCACGCCCGCATCTTCAACTTTCAACGATTGCCATTGCAATGACTTCTTTTCAGCGTCACTCAGTTTGACGACATTCTCCAAGTCGTTTTCGCCAAACCTGCTTGAAATTTGCCAAGCGGTAATTGTTTCTTTCTCCGGCTTTCGCCGAGCCACAGGTTCGCCCATAAGCTTGGGCGCGTCAATCGAGGTATACCGAAAATTGGAGAACCACGTTGGCGCGCGATTGTTAGCCTTAAGCCCGATTTTGCCTGCGAGCGGCTTATGTTTTTGTTCATGAAAAACCACGACGGGCTTTTCCATGTCGTTAAAATAGACTTCACCGCGATCTCCGGAAATGACGATTTTTACGTGGTTCCACGCATCATATTTGAACTCGATGTTCGCCCAATAACCCTCGCCGCCGTAGAGCTGCCACGCGGACATGCCGTTAAACACCGGCGTATATTGCCCCGCGTCCGCCTTGCGATTCAAATGCGGCCGCACGTAGAATTCTTCATAATTATTGGCGTCCTGGATGCGCCAAACGCAGCCTGTAAAAGTGCGTACTTCAGAAAACGCCATATCGAATTCGATGACGCCGTTCAACAATTCAACATCTTTCAAAACGGCCGAACCGCCTTTGAGATACAGACTCTTGCGCCCCAAATGGTCGACGGTTTTGGATTCGACTGCATCGATTTGCCACTTTTCAGGGTCAAAAGAATCAGATTGAGAAAATGCGGCGCTGCATAGAATGAATAAAAATGCAGCGGCGATCATGCGTTTCATGGCTTGCTCCTTTGATTTGTGGTAATAGGATGAGAAACAAGTTGAATATAAGCGACGTTTGCAAAAAACGGCTTTCGGAAGCCGTTCATTTCACGAGCAAATCCCAACCAATTACTCAATTCTTCCCCATTGCTATGAATGACAAAAAATAATTCCGATTTTATCCAGCGCGAAAAAGACGATTGAAAATTTCAATAAGGCGGCCAAGCAAAATGCCAGACCAACCAAAAAGCGGCGATCATCGCTATATTGAGCATTGTAAATTACTGATCGAGAAAAGGTTAAACTGGGGAAAAAGCGATACGTGGAAGCAGCGCGATTTCGAGAACTTGAGTGAGCTGATTTTGGCGGAAAGCGACGTGCTGCTGAGCCTTTCCACATTGAAGCGCGTTTGGAAGAACGGAAAGAACAGGACGCCGCACGGAAGCACGCTCAACGCATTGGCGGCGTTTTTGGGCTATGTCAATTGGCTGGATTTTAAGAGCAAACAGAGGGAAAAACTACCTGAAGATACCGGACAGCAGCTCAACCAGGGTCAAAGCGACGCTGCACCGGCTGGGAATTCAAAAAAACGACGTACAAGGCGGGCGTACTGGCCTGCGATTTGGGCAACCGCCTCTCTCGCGTTAGTTCTTCTTTTCGCCTATAGCTACCGATCTCTCGCGAAAATCGATGAGAGTGAAATTACTTTTCGCAGCAAAAAAGTCGTCGCCAACGGCGTCCCAAACTCGGTGATTTTTGATTACGACGTTCAAAGCGTCGCCTCAAATTCCGTTTACATCCAGCAGTCCTGGAACGAGAAAGAGCGCATGTTGCTGCGGAAGGACAAAAGCCATCAAACTTGCATCTACTATTATCCGGGCTACCATCGCGCAAAGTTGATTGTTGACGGGCAGGCGGTCAAACAACAAAATATTCACATTACGACGGACGGCTGGCTCGGGCTGGTGCGCCACAATTTCGACGACACAATCCCCATATATCTCCCTCGCGAAAAAATTGTGAACGGCGAGCGTCTGTACATCACGCCCGGGACGCTGCGTGATCATGGCGTCAAAGTCGATGAGCGAAAATACCTGTTGAGTTATTTTAACGTCCAGGATTTTGGCGATGTCAGCGGGGATGATTTTGCCTACGAGGCAACCCTGAAGAATGCTTTCGAAGACGGCGGTTTGATTTGCCAGTACGCCTACGTCATCGTTTTGTGTGAAACCGGTCGCATGGTGATTCCACTCAGCATTCCAGGCTGTGTGAGCCAATTGAACCTGCGATTGATCGACGCTGTGTTTCCAGGCTCTGAAAACGATTTGTCAGCTTTCGGCGCAGATTTGTCGACTTGGAATACCGTCCGAATCCAGTCAAAAAATAAACTTGTGACTCTGGCGATAAACGGCGCTGAAATCTTTTCCGCAACGTACGAAAAGCCTGCCGGGCGCGTCGTTGGGCTGCATTTTCAGTTTTTCGGCAGCGGTTCGGTTCGCGAAGCAAAGCTGTACGACGGCCAAGGCAATCTCGTTTTTGAAAATGTCGGTAAATTTGATTAATCACGTACGCCGGTAAATCGCGAGGCTTCCGGCATTGCTGGTGAACAAATTTTTTCCTGTCCAGTCTTGACGTTTTGACGCCTGAACTTCACTACCTGACACTTTTTGTATAGCCTTCCAAGACTGGCGAAAAAGGCCGGAATTGTCATGCTGGAAGCATCTTTTTTGATCCGCCCCTTGAACTTTTGAGCGTGATCTGTACTGGGCGATAACAAAGATTCCTTCAGAATGACAAAACGGGGCCTTTCCACAGCTCGAAAATAAAGTTTACAAAAAAGTGTCAGGTAGAGAAGCCTGAACCCGGCGCATCCATTTTAACAAATTGATTTTTCATCATTTTCCGTCGTTCGCTCGATGACTGCTGAATTCAAACTGATTGATTTTTTCTATTTATTCGGCGCCGCACAAGGCGTCTTGCTTTCCGTTGCGTTGTTGATTCACAAAAAAGGAAACCGCATCGCGAATCGATTGCTCGCGGCGCTTGTGTTTGCATTTTCGCTGCGCGTTTTGAGCAATGTCGCCTACTGGTCGCGAGCTTTGTACGACGTTCCTCACTTTACGGGTGTGACCTATAGTTTCGGTTTTCTCTTCGGACCGCTCCTTTTTCTATACGCGGTCTTCCTTCTTGGTAAGGCGAAGAAATTCAATCTTAAAACCTCACTGCATTTCCTGCCGTTTTTAATTCACGCAAGCTCATTTATTCAGCTATATTCGCTGACCGCCCAGCAGAAGATCTACTTTTTGGACAATTACATTTACACCAATGCGATCCCCATCAGTTTGTTTTATAAAATCGTCGGCGGGCTGCAATCCTGGCATTTGTTGTTCTACGCTTTCCTTACTTTTGCAACGATTCGAAAAGCGGCGCGAGGGATGACCGGCGGGAAAAACGCATTGCAAGCGCAACGTGTGACGTGGCTTCAGCGCCTGACTTTAGCGTTGGGGAGCGTTTGGCTGGCTTCGTACGGCTACAATTTGGCGGTTTCGTTTGGCGTTCCATTCTTGCTTGAATTGGATTATTTCATGACCGGCGTCATTGCTTTGCTTATTTACGCGATCGGCTACATGCCGCTGCGCCAACCAGAGATTTTTTCCGATGCAATGAACGCGACTCTGGCGCCGCGTTACGAAAACTCAAGTCTTTCTGAAGAGCGAGCGCAGCGACATTTGGAAAAGCTTATTGCCTGCATGGAAGCGGAGAAGCCCTTTCTCGACAGCTCATTGAAATTGCAGACCCTGGCTAAACGCATCGCCGTTTCGCCCCACCATCTTTCGCAAGTGATCAACGAAAAGCTTCAACAAAACTTTTTTGACTTTGTGAATAAATATCGCGTTCGGGAAGCCCAAAAAGCTTTGGAACTTGAGAACGGCCGCCGAAGAAATCTCACACAAATTGCATACGAAGTGGGCTTTAACAACAAGACGACTTTCAATTCCGCTTTTCAAAAACACACCGGTCTTACGCCTTCCGAATTTCGCAAATCCCGCCTGGAAAATTCCGGTAAAACTTTATCGGATTGAACGATTCTCCGTCACAAATTGATTATTGTTGCAAATTCCAAAAGCGCCGCTTCGTTACGTTATGAATAAAGAATCACAAGGTAGCATGAAGCGTGGCGCTCCGCTGCGAAAGTTCCGCGCAAATAGGAGCCGGATACTTTGCTGATTTGATTGAAACCTTTCCAACAACTCAAGAGGTGATCATGAACCGAGAAACCAAGCGTTTGATTACGCTCATCAGCATTCTCTGCATGGGCGGGACGATGCTAAAAAGCCAAACACTGCGAGACGGCAAGTTGTTCGACCCGGGAACGAGGATGGCGAATCGCGCCGAGACCGCCCCAGCCGAATTGGACAAAATGTCTTTTTATATCGGCCAATGGGACGTTGAATTTGAAGTTTTTCAGCAAGATACGGTCAGCGCGAGCGGAGTGGCTAAGGCGACGGTAACGTACATGAATCGCGGCCATTCCATCATGGAACGCTTGCACGCTCCAGATTTCAGCGGGGGCAAGGGATTGAATACGCTTACTTTCCTGGCCTGGAATACGGCAAATAAGCAGTGGAACCTCGGCGAGGCAAACAGCTTCACGGAAAGCATTTCAGTTTATAACGGCGATTTTGAAGACGATGTATTGACGCTCAAAAATGGCGTGCGCAGGCGGGGCGGCATTCAAATGACGCTTTTTAAACGTACCATTGAAAAAGAATCAACCGATGCTTTCTCGATCAGCGAGAACGTTTCGACGGACTACGGCAAGACGTGGCAAAAATCGATGATTAAAAAATACAAGCGGCGCAGACACGACGAGAATTTCATGGCGGGCTCAGGAAAGTTTGGCGAAGTTGCGCCGGGGCTTTTGGAAGAAGCGCGGGAGTTTGATTTTTTGCTGGGCGTTTTCAGTGCGAATCAGGAATTGACCTTTCCAAACGGCCAGGTCGCCAAGTTTCCTTCAACCACGACGGCTGTTCGCGCTTTGAACGGCCACGCGATCATGGAGTTCAATTGGTACGACGTCGACCCGCGTTTGCCGGACGCGGCCACGACGATTATTCGCATTTACAATCGCGCAATGCGAAGGTGGGAAAGCTTGTACATGACGAATCGCGGAAACGGCTGCCTCTTTTTTGGCGGAAAGAAGGAAGGCGACCGCATCGTGCTGACGCAATTTGAAGCTAACGCCGCCGACTCCCCAATGTCTTTTTATATTTTTCATGACGCACAAAAAGACAGCTATAAATGGTTCGCGAACACCAGCTTCGACGGCGGGAAGACGTTCCAGAAAACCTGGATTATTGAAATGCAGAGGCAGGAGAGCAATTAAAACAGATGAGCTTCGCTGGCATTTAGGAATTTTCGATTTTTTTTGAAGGGTCTGCGCGGAAAGGAAATTGATAAAATCGCCTTGTTACGCCAAGTTCGTGCTATAAAACAAGGAATTTTTACAAATTCTAATTATAAGCATGCGAATGAAACAACATCATTTCTCATAATATTAACCCAAGTTGTGACCTAAAGCTAAAAAATGGAGTGCAAGGCTTGCCTTGCGATTCCGTCGCTTTTTTTGTTTAAAACATCCTGATTTTGCTGTGAATTTTTTGAAAAGTGGGTGAAAGGCAAAGCAAGCTTTGCACTCCTTCTCCCTTTTCAAACGAAGGTCACAACTTGGGTTAATATTAGTGCGCGGAAAAGAGGAAAAGAAATGAAATTTAAAGGTTCACTAACATTTCTCACTTCAAATTGAGGCCAAATCAGAGCTTTTTAGGCAAAAAATGAAGAATACAATTCACTGCCACGCTCAAGCGTTGTTCGAATATTTTCACCGTATTCCTAAGTCTAAGACTTTTACAAATAGTAGTTTATGGCGTTCCAGACGAAGTGAGAAATGTTAGAGGTTCACTTGATATTGACAAGCCGCGCAGTATTGTGGCGGAGCTTTTCGCTGATCCCAAAAATCTTAAGGAATATCAGGACGGGTTTGTAAAAAAAGAGTTAGCCAGCGGAAAAGAAGGGGAAGACGGCGCCGTTTCCAAAATGTATTATAAATACGGGAAGCGCGATATGGAATTAACCGAGACAATTACCGCAAATCGACTGCCCGATTCATTTGAGGCCAGCTATCACCACAAGCACATGGACAATACGATGAAATGTGAGTTCATTGCTATCAATGACGATCAAACAAGGTACAAATACGAATTTGAGTACACTCGCATAAATTGGGTCATGCCAAAGCTCATTGCAATACTATTTCCGAGCATGTATCGAAAACAGGGTGAAAAATGGATGAAGCAGTTTAAAGAATTTGTGGAGAAGCAATGATATGTGGAAGGAGAAATTAGAACTCTACGATAAGTTGGTCGCCAAATGCCCAAGGTTTGAGCGGAAGGGAAAAACAGTGCCGTACACCTCTGCAAATGGACATATGTTTTCTATGCTAAACAAGGACGGTGAATTTGGAATCAGGTTTTCAAAGGAAGTTCAGGAAAAGTACATTCAGGAATTTGATTCGACAATTTTAAAATCCCACGGGGCGGTCATGAGAGGATATGTGTTGATACCTGACAGGATGTTTGAAGATTTGGACAAACTCTCGGAATATCTTAACGAGAGTTATGATTACGTCATGTCGCTTGACCCCAAGTAATAGCTGTCAGGGCTGGATTTATGGAGTGGTGGATTGTTGGGCTGCCGGCCTGAGCTCGGTTAGGGAGCCCATAATCCAATACTCCATTATTCCGTCTTAAAAATCTAATATAACATCATGGGGAAATCAGCAGGGCTTACGCCAGCGGCACGTGTTGCGGCGCGCGCACCCAAATGTGCTCGGAAAAATAAATGCCGATCAATGCAATGAGGCCGCAAAACGGCAGCATGGCGTCGACGGAGAGCGAAAGCAGCGTCAGCGGCAGGAGGTTGCCGAGAACAATCACGCCGAGAAAAAACAACGTCCGAAATTTGCCCTTGGTGATAATGCGCACGGTCCGCTTCGCATCTGCTGTCGGGTGAGGCATAACCAATTCCGCGACGGTGACGACAAGGTTTGTGATGATGCTGAACTTCAGAACCTGAGAAACAAAGTTTGTCCAGAAAACTTCGCCATCGACAAAACTTTCCAGAAGCGCAAAAACTGCCGCGCCCGCCATGACCGCGTGAATTAACATATGCAACGGCAAAACGGGCGATTGCCAAAAATCCCGTCCTTTGGCCTGAGCGAAAAGGAACGCGGTGTAAACCGCAACTAACGCGGCCAGAACAATTCCGCTCCACATTGCAAATGTCGTCAATCCGGCGACGCCGGTGAGTTTGCCCGCCGCCCAGAGCGTGAGCAGCGCGCCGTAAATCGTAATGAAATAGCCGCCGCGAACCAGCCATGAACTCCAGTGCGGGCGCAGAAGCACGTAGAGAAAGCGTTTCGGCTGATCGAGATCGGCGACGAGCAGGATTCCAGTGAGGGTTAAAAACGTAATCGCCAAACCGAAGCCCGTCCACTGCACCGCTTCGCTAACTGTGGCAAGATTGAGCAGCAACGCCAGAAACGGCAAAATGAAAGCGCCTGTCGCGATGGCTTTTGTCCAAACGTAAGCTGAAACCTGCCATCCCCAGAGCACGCCCTTGTCCGGCGCATCGTAAACCCGTCGCGCTTGTTCACGCACCACCGACCAGGCTTTTTCCAGCATTTTGCCGTCGCCGTTACTTGCAGGTACGGTGACGCCATGATCTTCCGGCGAACCGTTCGTTTTTGGCTGTGACGCGCCGCCGCCGTTAGCAAGTGTTTGCGTCATTTTTTCGGGGTCTGCGGCGTTCATCCGTTTTTCAGCGTACTTGGCAAAGTGTCCCACGCCCGCCGCTTGCTCGGTTTGAATATATGATTGATCCGGCCCGGCCACTCCCGGCACAAGCGATGCTGCGTCGCCGTCGATATAAAAAAGTTTGGGTTGAGTGTTTTTTTCGATCTTTCGCGCATGAACTTGCTCGCGAGAGATCAGTTGCGCAATTTCGCTGCCGGGATCGTCCATGTCGCCGGAGATGATGGCGTGTTCGGGGCATACGTTGACACAGGCGGGTTCGAGACCAATATCCACACGATGTGCGCAGTAGTTACATTTTGCGGCGGTCATGCTTTCAGGATCGATGTAAAGCGCATCGTAGGGGCAAGCTTGCATGCACGATTTGCAACCGATGCAGCGACGCTTGTCAAAATCGACGATGCCGTCGGCGCGCTTGAACAAAGCGTTCGTCGGGCAAATTTCAACGCAGGGCGCGTCCTCGCAATGATTGCAGCGCATGACGGAAAAAAGGCGGCGCGTATTTGGAAAGGAGCCTTTTTCGATGTACTTGACCCAGGTTCGATTCACGCCTAACGCGACATCGTGTTCAGCCTTGCAGGCGACCGTGCAAGCGTGGCAGCCAATACATTTCCGATTGTCGATCACAAACCCAAAGTTCATCTTTTCTCCTCGAATCTAAAAGCGCTTTGTCATTGAAATGCTACAATATAAACTCAACGATTCTTGCCGCAATTGATTACTAGACCATTGCGTTTTCACGATAGAAAAGGAAGCTAATAAGGGTGAGTTTTTTGACAGAATTCTGCAAATAGAAGCTGAAGCATTAGACTCGAAAGTTTTCAACTCAGGATCACAGCCTGCGAAATTGTAGTAACTCAATGGTATGACTTCTGACTCAAAAGATTGCTTTTTACGTCATTCCCGTCAACCTAAGAGCATATTTGTATAACTGACCAATTTCTCAAAAATTATGCAAGATTTATTTGCTAGCGAATTTGGTATTATACGACACTTCCATTCGTTGTCTAATGCTGTCGTATACCCCGGAAACATTACAATTTATCCAAATGTTTTGGTTTAAGCGCAACGATCTCAAACGGGCGCGTAAGCGGTTTTAAAGTAAATTGGGAGTCAAGCACTTCAGCTATTGAGCCTGGTTTGCAGTCAGTGACGACGATGAATAGTCGCACTCCGAAAAGCGCTCGTTCTGAATGACATGAGCATAAAGGCTCGCCTTTTCATAAATCCAAAATAGCATCCTGCCAGTTCAATCTCTTGAACATCTTTTTTTCTTCCAAAAAATTTTCCATTTCCGCCGACCTCCTGCATATAACCCCGACGAACCATCAAAATTGTCGTTTGACTCGCTTTTATATTTTCCAATGGAGGTTGAATCATGCAATGCTCTTCACTTTGTATTGCACATTTTCTGTTTGTTTTGACGGCAAACGCAGCGCTTGCGGGCGACAAGCCAGCGGGTATTGACTAGAACGCTTTCTGTTCAATTATAGACGCCAGGGCTGGAGCGGGTCAGACCCAAAACATGATTTCTGAAAAAGACCCTGCAATTTGTACGAGTTCAAAATTTTGACCCCTACGATATGTTGCCTGGCGCTTTGAAAGTATCATATTTTTGGAGTGGCCCCCGGAGAAAATCCTTCGGAGGCAACGCTTCAGCGTTGGACTCCTGTCATCCCTTAAAGTGTATTATAAATGAAAATTCAAGGACATTAAAATGCTCAAAAAAATACTATGCCTGCTCGTCATTCTCGCTTCAACCACGGCGTTTGCACAAGCGCCTTCAAATCTGTCCGGGACGATTGCATACATGCGCGTTGTCGGCGCGACGGAGCAAAACCCCGGCGTTTCCGAGCTTCATTTGGTCGATCCGGACGGCTCAAACGACCGCGTTATTTGGTTGGCGCCGCGCGGTTCATTCGTGATTTATCCCAATGTTTTCATTTCACCGAACGGACAGGAAATTGCCTTTTCTTCGCCGCATGAATTTTCGTGCTCCGCCTGGGACTCGGACATTTTTCTCATCAAGCCCGACGGCAGTGATCTACGCCGAATTACGAACGCGCCGGGATGTGATGAATTGAACGAATATCCCAAAGGCTCAGTGACCGTGACGGTGGAAAATCGTACCTTTGATTCTTCCGGCATTTTCGGTTTTTATGTTCAAGGCGCGACGCATTTGCCGGAGATCACAGTGCCGTGGGGGACGTCAAAAACAGTCACGATTAATAATGTCGCCGATTTGGGGACGGAGCAATTCGTTTTTGCCAAAGGCGGGGCGGGTACGTGGTTTAACCCTGCGTCATATGCTTTTGTCGAGCCGAACGAAACCGTGACAGCGACGGGCGAAGTCAGCATCCAAAACGGGTTTGGGCCTTATCAATTCAGAATTAATGAATTGAGCTGGAAGGGCGACGGCAGCGAGATCGCCTACATTGTGGAAGCGGGGTTGCGTGAAGCCATGCCGATCAATCCAGAGCCTTTACGAAACGGGCAGGCTGTTTTTTCCGCCAATGCTCAGCTTGTTTCGACGGCGCTTGCCTGGTCGCCGGTCAACGATGATTTTCTGTACTACAGTCAATTTCGCGAGCCGAACGGAATCTATCGCGGCGCGCGCGGCACGGATGCAGCGACGCATGAGTTGGTGGTAGAATCATCTTTTGTTTTGAATATTGATTGGTTGCCGGACGTTTCGGGATTTGTGCTTTCGCTGAACGAATTCGGCTTTTTCAACAATGCGCTCTGGCGCTACGATTTCGCGACGAAAGAAGCGACCAGGATTCTCGAAGGCGGCATTTTTACCTCGGGAATCGTGCTCTCTCCCGATGCTGCGCATTACACCTATTCCGACAAGGCTAACGAAAACGCGCCCGTTGTCTTGCACGGATCGTCAATGGACGGCGCTCAAAAATGGCAGATCATTGAAGATTTTGTGTCATGGGATTGGGGCGTTCTCGGAGACGGGCCTCCAACCGGCGGCGGCACAGAACTGGGTTATGACAGCGGAACGCCGACCACCGGTTACAGTTGGCCGAGCGCTGGTCAAGGCTCCGCGGTTCGTTTTACGCCGTCAATGAATTCCGCGCGTTTAACCAAAGCCAGGATTCACTTCACCAGTATCGACGAAGGCGCACAGCACGCCTTGCGGGTACTGTCCGACAATAACGGAGCGCCGGGAGTTACGATTTGGGGGCCGCGTGCGGTGACGGCTCCGGAAACCGGTTGGGTTGAGTACGATCTAAGCCAAGAGAACATAAACGTCTCCGGCGATTTTTATGTGATGATTGAGTATGACGGAACGAACAAGCCATCATTTGGCTCCGAAAATACGGCGCCGCTCACCGGCAGGAGTTGGGATTTCGACGGCGCCAATTGGACGCTGTTCGGTGCTGAAGATTATCTGATTCGCGCCGTGGTTGACGTGGCGACAAGCGTTGGGAATGACGAGGTTGAATTGCACAGGGTTCCTACGGATTTTATTCTAGCGCAGAATTACCCGAACCCTTTCAATCCAGGCACGGAGATTCAGTACGCGCTGTCGCAAGACGCACGCGTGAGCCTGGAAATATTTGATCTTCTCGGAAGGCGCGTTGCGATCTTGCTCGAGAATAAATTTCAGCAGGCCGGACAGCATCGCGTGCATTTCGATGCAAGCGCTTCGCAAAACACGATCACCAGCGGCGTGTATATTTATCGCATGACGGCTGCGTCGCAGTCCGGCGAATCGATTTCGTTAACGAAGAAAATGACTTTGCTAAAATGAGAATGTGTGACGTGTTGAGCCTTTGAATGGGCTTGGCGCGTCAACCGCACGGCGGTAATCTGAATGTGATTTTATCCGTTGTAAGGCAAGCCGAAATATTCGTGAATAAACGCTTTGCGGTCGTCTTCCGTTTTGGCGTATTGCACGAGCGTGTAGAGTTTTTTCTGTTCACGTTTCAATTTGTCGTCCAGCCAGGATTGATCCGTCAAAGCTTCTGGAATTTCTCCGACTAATTTCAAGTTTTTGAGTTCGACCTCGCCTTCCGTGACGCCGTAGCGGTCGAACATGCCGAGCGCCGTTTCCAGCCGATAGTCGCGGCGGTTTTTGAACAGCAGTTTTTCCTTCAAACCATCCACGCCGAAAGCGTTCACGGCGTCAATATCTTCCACCAGAAAACTGTAGAGTCGATCATAAAACTCGGCGTTTGGATTGTTCCATTTGATGAATTCCATCTGGATCAGCAAATCCTGCTCGTCATAAAGCAACGTACACCAAGCATCCTTTCCGTCGCGTCCGGCGCGGCCAATTTCCTGGTAATAGGATTCCAGCGAACCGGGCGTTTCGGCGTGCATCACAAAACGTATGCTCTCCTTGTCGATGCCCATGCCGAACGCGTTTGTTGCGAGAACCAGCGTATTTTCGCCTTCCATGAAAGCGTCTTGGATGCGCTTGCGTTCGTGCTTTTCAAAATCGCCGTGGTAGCGATAGTGCCGAATCTTCTTTTTGTGCAAAAACTCGCTGAATTTTTCGAGCGTTCGGATTAGTGAAAAATAGATGATCCCGCTGCCTTTTTCGCGCTTCCGCATCTCCAGCATTTCGTGCAATTTTTCATCTTCGCCCCAAAGATCGACGACTTCGAGATGCAAATTCGGACGGTCGATGCCTTCGTGAAAAAGCGAAACTTCGGCTTCATCAAGACCAAGCTGGCGGATGACGTCCTTTTGCACCGGCGGCGTTGCAGTCGCCGTCAGCGCGATGGTCGGCGGATTGTGAATAATCTCACGAAATTCTTGCAGCCGTGTGTAATCCGGGCGGAAATCGTGCCCCCACTCGCTAATACAATGCGCTTCGTCCACGGCAAGCAATGAAACCGGACGCTTCGACATGATCTCGACAAATTCCGGCTTGCGAAAACGCTCCGGCGTGACGTAGAGCATTTTATATTTTCCCTTCGCGAGTCCGGCGTAGCGCGTTTCGCGCTCTTTCCGTCCAAGCGACGAGTTGATAAAAATCGCGTCGATATCCCGCCTTCTCAGCCCGTCGACCTGATCTTTCATCAAAGCGATAAGCGGAGAAATCACAACGGTCAGTTCATCGGAAGCGAGGGCCGGGATCTGGTAGCACAGGGATTTGCCCATCCCGGTCGGCATAATGACCAACGCATGCTTTTTGTTGATAACATGCTCGATGATTTCTTGTTGTTGGCCGCGAAATTGAGAGTAGCCAAAATACTTTTTAAGCAGCGAAAGACTGTTCATTCTTACCCTGTCAAAATTATTGCGCATTTATTTCGAATCTAAAATCATTTGCAAAAGGCGTTAAAGGTAACCTATTTGGCGTCAATGTCAAGACGATGGAAAAAAGGTGGCGAAATGATAAAAACACTGGTGAAATCAAGCGCTCTCCTGTTGCTGATTTCCCAAGCGTACGGTCAACAGCCGGGGCTAGAATCTTCCAATTTTGTGGTGGAGTCGTTGCCGATCTCGGGCTTGTTTCGCATAACTTCCGGCGACGGCGCCCTGACATTTCTCGAAAAAGGTCCGTTTGTGCGCGTCGGCAGAAAACCGACCGTTGCTGAATTTCGAGCTTATAGCGCCAACAAAATTGAATATTGGCCGCAAATCCGCCTGACCGAATTTCTCTTGCTGAAAAGAAACGTTTGGAAAGAAAACGACAAAACTATTGTTTTTTCTGAATATGAATTTAGTCGGCCAGACAGTGCTGAGCAGAAAATCCTGCTGGAATTGACTTTGGAAATTTCTCCAAAAAATTGGATCGACTTCGAATACAGATTGAAGCCCGCAGGCGCGGCTGGAATCGTGCTCGAACTTGGCCTCTCTTTTTTACTGCCAAAACAAATGCGCTATTTTTCCTGGCGCGGCAAGGGGCCGGAAGCTTCATTTATGCGCGAAACCGGCTCCCTGAAGCGCGGAGTCTACCATTTCCAATCAACGCAATTCCATTTCAGCGGCAGTAAATCAGGCGTTGATCTGGCAATCATTGTAGATCAAAAAGGGAACGGCGTCGGTATTGTCGGTGAAAATGAAAATATTGCCTGTGACATTTTAGGCGAAGGAATTTTGCTGTCACACAATGCGCTGGTTTCGGGGTACAGCACCGAACGCCGACTCACAAAAGATGTGATTCCAATCGATGAATTGAATGAAATAAAGGGCGAGTTTCGCCTTGTGCCGCTCGTCGCCGGGCGTTGGCCCGCTTTATTCCGGAATGTTTTCCGTAATTGAATTGTTTTGCTTGCATTAATAGAGCGTATCGTATTTTTTAATATCACAAAATCATTCTGAAAGATACACAAAGCAAGGAGGTCACGTCATGCAAACTGTGCGACAGCTTCTGGATTCGAAAGGCCCTGAGGTATGGACGATCAAGCCGGACGACTCGGTTTTTAGCGCCATCCAGTTAATGGCGGAAAAACACGTCGGCTCGCTGTTGGTCATGAGAGGAGAAAAACTTGTTGGCATTTTGTCGGAGCGGGATTACGCCCGCAAAGTGATTTTGAAAAACAAGGCCTCGAAAACAACGCCCGTAAAAGACATTATGACCAAGCGCGTGATCTACGTCGGACCGCATCAAACCATTGATTCCTGCATGAGACTGATGACGAACAAAATGATTAGACATTTGCCGGTGCTGAAAGATGAAAAAGTCATTGGGATCATCTCAATCGGCGACGCCGTGCGCAGCCTGCTTTCCGAACGGGAGCACCGCATCCAACAGCTTGAAAATTACATTACGGCCGGGTAGTCGCGCGATTTCGAATTTGTAAATTTCTTTAAGACGAAAAAGCCTCGATCTTTTCAAAGGTCGGGGCTTTTTTATGAGTAGGGCGCTTCGATTTTGAATAACTTTTTACTCTGCCAGGGTTCTGAACCCTGTCAGAGTTACGTCGGTTAATTGCAAGCTAAGGCCGTCAATGCGGTTGGGAAGCTGAACACGAATAATTGAAGCATACAAAATGGATTTTACCCCGATTCACTACCTGACACTTTTTGATGCTGTGATTTCATATCACCCCATTCGGGGTTTCAGGGAAGAATTTTGGCGCATTTTCTATAATCATTCCACCCCTGTCGGGGTTTTCAGGCGGCAAAAACCCCGACAGGGGTGGAATGATTATAGAAAAATCCGAACCAAATCATCTTTACCAAACTCCGAAGGAGTGATATAAAAAGTATCAGGTAGTAAATACCCCGATAAATTGAAAAACATGAAAGAGCAAAAAACGCGTTCTGTACGAAAAACCTTAACGATTGAAGCTTTGGCGGAAGGCGTTCTCGAACGTAAAACGACCATGCTCGCACGGGCGATCACATTAATCGAAAGCGGTTCGGAAGCGCACCGGGAGCAGGCGCAGAAGTTGATCGAACGGATCATGCCGCATGCCGGAAAATCGATTCGAATTGGTATGACCGGCGCGCCCGGGGCGGGTAAGAGTACATTCATCGAAGCGTTGGGAATGCATGTCATTGAACAAGGGAGCCGAGTGGCGGTGCTGGCGGTAGATCCAAGCAGTCAGGTTTCCGGCGGCAGCATTCTTGGCGACAAAACGCGCATGGAAAAACTTTCCCGCAGCTCAAACAGCTTTATCCGGCCGTCGCCCTCGCGGGGGGAACTTGGCGGCGTTGCCGAAAAAACGCGCGAGACGATTCTGCTTTGCGAAGCCGCTGGATTCGACGTTATTATTGTCGAAACCGTCGGCGTCGGGCAGAGCGAATTTCTGGTGCGCGGCATGGTTGATTTTTTCCTGCTTTTGCAAATCGCCGGAAGCGGCGACGAATTGCAGGGCATTAAGCGCGGCGTGATCGAAATGGCTGACGCCATCGTCGTGAATAAAGCTGACGGCGACAACAAAACGCGCGCCCAAGCCGCCCGACAGGAGCTTGCGACAGCCTTGAGATATTTGACGCCGGCGACGGCACGGTGGAAAACAAAGGCGCTGACAGCCTCTGCGCTGACCGGCGAAGGCGTCCCGGAAATTTGGCGCTTGATCGAAAAATTTCACGAGGCGGGCGCCAAGAACGACGCTTTTGAAAAAAGGAGAGGCGCGCAGGCGAGGGCATGGATGCACGAGTCGATCAACAGCGCATTGTCGCGTCTTTTTTGGACAAATGAACAAGTCCGGCGAGAGTTGGAAAAGTTGGAAACGAAAGTGACCGCCGGAAAAACATCGCCGTCAGCGGCGGCGAAACGGCTTTTGAAAGTTTTTGGAGAGAACAAATAGAAAATCAATCTTGTTGATCGTGTGAGTCCAGTCAAAAAACGCTCTAACGCCAATGACTAATTGAGGCGCGGCAAAAGCTGCGTTTTTACCCAGTTGTTTTCGGGGTTAATTTTCAAGGCTCGCTCAAGGTGCTGCTTTGCGGTCGTATTTTCGCCTTTTTCCAAATACGAAAGACCAATCCAGGCGTGCGCTTCATCCTCACCCCAATCCGGATGGAATTTCGACGCTCTTTTGAAATTAGAAAAGCTTTCCACAGCCTGTTCAAACAATTTTAGACCAGCCTCTTTGCTGCCGCCAAATTGCTCCGGCGTGTAGTACTTGCTCATGCCGTCCAGCAGCAAAACGCGCGGATTTTCCGGTTCCAGCCGCATTGCCTGCCCCATTTTTTGATAAGACATTGGGCCCAAAGTCATCGCCAGCGACATATCGTGCCCGATCTTTTGGCCATAGCAACTGCTCAACAAAGCGAAGGCGTCGGCAAATTTGTTGTCAAGTTCCGTGGCTTTTTCCAGATGCTTGACGCCGTCGTCCAGGTACGAGATTGACTTTTTAACATCATCCTGACGGTAAAAAATGGACAAGCGATAACCGGCGTGGCCGACTTCGTAGTGCGCCATCGCCGCGAGCGTTTTGTCCGCACTGAGTCGCTCAAAAAGCGCACGTGCCGCGATCATTTTTTCAGCGTTCCATTCGTTCAACCCGGCCTGCAACATAGCCCTGCCTTCAAATAAAGCTTTTTCAGCTTCAGATTCCTGTCCGGGCGCTATCGAAGTCGCTGCCAAAATGAAAATCACACAAAACGTTTTCTTAACCATTTCCAATCTCCCAAGTTTTTTTCTTGAAATAGTTTAAACTCAACGCAGAGAACGCAAAAGCGCAGAGCAATCACAGAGTTTTTTAGAATTTTCTCTGCGATTACTCCGCGTCTTTGCGCTCTCTGCCTTATAGAACATACTTCAGATTTCAATTCAAGATCGTCACTGTAAAGCCAAAATAAACAAACCGTTGGTAATTGGTCTCACGCGGCGTGCGGGTTGAATAATCGAAGCTGTAATCGTACGCCAAAATATTTTTTCGATTCAGCGCGTTCGACAAAGCGACGTAGAAAATGAACGCGTTCCCGTAACCGAACGATTGGTAATAGCTGAGATTGAGATCGAGTCGCTGAAATCCGGGCAAGCGCTCGCTGTTCACCGGCCCTTCAATCGGCAGATAAAAATTTTCCGGCTGCTGCAATTCCGCCGCAATAATCGGCGTGACCGGGCGGCCCGTCGCGTAGCGCCACGTCGCGCCAAACGAAAGCGTTTCCCAGATGCGCGTTTTGGCGACCACGGTCAAGTTGTGGGTAATGTCAAAATTGGAGCGCGCATTTTCATAAAAAAAATCTCCCGCTTCGTCTCGCACAAGCCGTCTTTCCGAGCGTAAAAAGCTGTACGAAATCCAGCCGTCCACGGGCGTTTGCAGGAAAGCGCCATAACGCAGGAAAAAATCCAGACCGCGCGAGTAGCCGTCGCCGATGTTGGCGTAATTTAAGTCACTGTGACGCAGCGCCAGCCCGTCATATTTTTTATCGTAAGCTTCCACACGCAGTTGGCCATGCTTGAAATTTTGCTCAAATGTCACGATGCGATGTTCGGCGCGCTGCGCCCGCAAATTAGGATTGCCGCTCTCGGCGTTGAAAAGAAAAGCGCCCGGAAACTGCTGGTACCGTCCCCAGGAAAAACGCACATTGCGCGATTTCGTCATTTGATAACGCAATGAAAACCGAGGATCGAGAATCGTTTGCTCGGCCAAATTATGGTAATCCGCGCGCAAGCCCAGCTTCGCAAAAATGCGCCGATTCACCTGAACGTCCGATTCAACCCACGCTCCTGGGCGCACTGTCGCGTAATCTTCGTCGAAACTGTAAACCAGTGCGTTCTCGTCTAACACGTCATTGTAAAACGGCGTTTCGCCGGTGAAACGATTGCTGACGCGCTCGATTTCAAAGCCGGTCACCAGATTCAATTTCTCCGCCAGTTCTTTCTCCAAATCCAGGCGGAGTTTGGCGGTTCGGTCGCGTTGATCGAGATCAAGATTGCCGAATTTTGTTTGCGATTCAAAGCGGTTGAGCGAAAGGCTCGTTTTGGCCAACCAGCCGGAAAAAATTTCGCGCCATTGAATGTTGTGCAGCGCGTTGTTTTCCTCGCTTTCAAAAATTCCGTCGAACGAGGGCTGCGCCACACGCACGCCCAAGTGCGAGTTAGAGCCAAAATTGAAAAATTTGATTTGTCCGCTCGGCGAGTAGCGGTAAATCAGGCTGAGATTACCATCGACTCCTTTCGGCGTGGTGGTGAAATCGTTTCTGCGCCCGTTGAGGCGAAACATCGCGCTCGTCGAGCTGCGATTGCCCGAAAAACGCAGACCGAATTTGTCGTTCGCCAATTTGGTGTTGAGCCCGGCGGAACCGGCGGCCAGGCCAACGCCGAGCGTGTATTCCGTGCGCTCCGGCATATCCTCGCTCTCCATCGCCAGAACGCCGGAGAGCGCATTGCCGTACTTGGCGGAAAATCCGCCGGAGGAGAAGAACGTGCCTTTGACCAAAAACGGCGAGATCGTACCAAAAACCCCGCCGGTCGGCGATTCATATTTGTAGGGATGCGCCACGGTTGCCTGGTCGAGTAAAGTCACTGTTTCCGTGACGTCGCCGCCGCGCACGAACAAGCCGGAGCCTTCATCCACCATCGCCACGCCCGGAAACGTCTTGATCGCCAGAAAAACGTCCGCCGCCGCCCCCGGCGTGGTGACCACGTCCATGCTGCCGAGGGTGACGCCTTTCTGATCGCCGGTGGTAAATGCACTCGCTGTAACGACGGCTTCTTCCAGCATGAGCAGCGTTTTCTTTAAAGAAAATTCAACAAAAACCGTATCTCCAGCAGCCAAACGGATTGTTCGTTCCGCCGTCTCGTAGCCGATAAATTTTGCCTGAATTTTCTGCGCGCCAAGACGATTCGTTTTAAACGAAAACCGCCCGTCCGCATCGCTCACCCCGCCGTGAAACGACCCGACGACAAAAACATTCACTCCGATCATCGGCTGACCGTCGCCAACCGTCACCCGGCCAGACACAACGCTGTACTTTGTTTGAGCGCTAATGAGAGAAGTTAACCCCACAGCCGCAAAACACGCGAAGCTTAGAAAGCGCCGCATTTGTATTTGATTTTTCATTTTGTGTTCCAACACGCTTCGTCGATTCAGAACAAACAACGAAACACTGGCGAAGAATGCCGAGAGCTTTCGACAATTGACGGGAATGAACGTTCACGAGTCAAAAACCGGAGATAGTTTCCGGCGACGAAAGATCGGCGTGCAAATTTAAGCGCCCCGGGAATATGCCAGACGCAGCTTTTACTTGGAAGCTATCCGAGAATTGGAGTCAAGCGCATCAGCTTTTGATTGTAAGCGGTTTCTATGTTTGATGATTGCGCTTCATTGCAAAATAAGTGTTCTGAATCAGGCAAATTCATTTACACTCAAATTATTGGGCAGGCGAAGATGTCGAGGAAGCTTTGCAGGTTACGATTATAAGACTGCCTGGGGAATATCACTTTGCGCGCAAAAAATCGCTTTGGTATTGTAAGAAACTCAAGAAGCGATTTTTTTATTCAAAATTTTCTTCAGCGGCCTGGATCGTTTTTCGATTTCTATGCCGGTGTGCGCAATCGAAAGAAATCCTGTTTCAAACTGCGAAGGGGCGAAATAGACTCCGCGTTTGAGTATGGCGTGAAAGAATTTGGCGAAGCGGTCTGTGTCGCAAAGTTTGGCCGAGGCGTAGTCGGTGACGGGTTGGTCGGTGAAAAACAAGCCTTGCATCGTGCCTACACGCGCTTGAAGAATAGGTATGTTAGGCGCTTTCGCTCTCGCCTGTGAAAAAACAGCAGCGAAAACAAAAAAACGTCCTGAGACGCACCGCATATCAAGAAAAGTCCAGACCACGAACGGCGATGTTCATCTTGCCTTCGATGAGCGGGATGAGCACATGGCTGTGTCCGTCAATCACAGTTGCAGCTTCGAGTGATTTCTGAATTTTGACCATCTTTTTTTCGAATACACTTTTGTAGCTACCGATTAGTAGGCGAGAGCGCGTCCGGTGGCATACGGCGGCGAGACGGCTTGCAATTCTCCGCTGACCGGATCACGATGGATGGCAATCCATAATCCCTGGGTATAGCGACGCTCGCTCGCCGGCAGGGCAAGAATCGGCAATCCGCTGTCTTCCCTTACCTTTTCAGGAAACGCGCCCTGCATGACGCGAACAGTATATTTCGGCGCCAGGGGATTAGATATATCGATCCTCGGTAAGAAGATCGCTGGCGCGTCGACTGCTTGCTTGGCGTCCATGTCAAAAGCGATAAAATTCAGCAGAGACTGTACCGTTTGCTGGTGCAGCCCGGTCGCCATCGAGGCAAACGGCAGAACCGGCACGCCGTTTCTGCTGACGACGCCGACTTCGATTGGGGAAGGCAAACGCTTCCCGGGTCCGACCTGGGCAATTTGCGCCTGCTGAAAAGACGCAGGGTCACCGATCGTCACGCCGTCCACGACAATAGCTTCCGCTCCCCAGACGACGCAGTTGATCGAGTGTGTGACCGCAGTCATGTTGCCCCATTGATCAATCGCAACTACCGTGTCCGAGTGCTTTGGCGCCTTGTCAGCATACCGAACGATTTTGGCGCCGTTTTCCATACGCTCCCAGAGGGCATTAGCGGTCTCCATTTTTAAACGCGATTCATTCGATAAATCGAGATCTGGATAGATCATGGCCTTTATAGAAGGCGTCAAAAGAGACAGGCCAAACATGTTTGTTACATCCGAAATTCGTCGCAGCGACTCCGCTTTCTTCGACCAGTGCCCCAATTCCGGTATCTTTGCCACATGGGCCAGATTGAGCGCTTCAATCAGGTTGATCGATCCCTGCGCGGGAGGACCGAGAACAGCGACTTCGTAATCACCGTACTTGGCGCGAATCGGCTGTGTCCACTGTACTTCATAATCCGCGAGATCCCGCGTCGTCATTTTACCGCCTTCCGTCTGGATTGCGGCGATGGCTTTTTCAGCCCAGGGGCCTGTATACATGTAGTCCGCGCCATTTTCGGCAATCTGTTTTAAGGTGTTTGCCAAGGTCGTCTGTTTGAATAGGTCGCCGGCCTGGTAAAGACTGCCGTCCAGTTTTAGCATCGTCGCTCGCGTTTCAGGCAGCCGCTCCAGCGCTTTCTTGCGCTGCTCAAAAAATCGTGACGTGGCTTTTGACAGAGCGAAGCCGTTTTCAGCAAAATAGATCGCTGGATCGAACAATCGCGCGAAGGGCAGTTTGCCGTATCTTTTGTGCGCTGCTTCCACCCCTTTCATAAACCCTCCGACAAGCGCCGTCCGTCCGCTGAGTTCACGATCTTTGAAAAAGTCTTTGATATCTCCGGTCAACTGCATTCTGGGAATCGACGAAGGATCGGTTTCGTTCTGCACCGTATTCCACGTCGCGTCCATGCTGACCATTTCCCCCGAGGCCGCATCGTAGTGCATCATGTTGATGATGCCGAAATAGCTGATCACTGCCCCGGCATTCAAGGCAATTTGCGTCAACGCCGTCGTCATCGCGGCGTCGACGGAGCTGCCGCCCTGCTGCAGGGCTTCGAGACCAGCACGCGAGGCTGCGGCGTGGTATGTGGTCGTAACGGCCCCATTGCCGCCCATTGCCACGGGGTTATCCGGAAAGCTGCGATCGTCCATGGCGAGATAATGCGCTACTTCGCCGTCAGGCCATGCGGCGGGGGAGAGGGTGAATGGAGGAGGCTTGGTCGATTGTTGGTTAACTTCTGGAGAATTGGCGCTGCAGCCGAGCAGCAGCCAGACGAAAGGTATCGCGAATAGGAAAAGAATTGGTCGTTTCATGTTTCCCTTCTACTCCAATCTTTTTCAGTTCCATCGGTAAGGCGATTCGCCAGACATACAATGTGCGATAACGGTTGCGCATGTGGCGCCCAAAACAGCCAGCAAAACGTGCCTTGACCCGAAACAGCGCCAGCTGTTCTGGGTCAACACGATGCTGCGGTTATGTTTCATTCACTGAGAGCAGCAACATGCGCAAAATGGCAAGCGACCTCGGATGGCTGTGCCCTCTGTTGTAACCAGAACTCGCTATAGCAACGACCATGCGATGTTCGGGGATCACGTAGATTTTATTGCCTCCGTTTCCAGACGCAAGATAGTATTTCACACTTTTGCCGCGAATTGAAAGTGAGTGCGTGTACCATTGATATCCGTATTGATCATAGCCGTCCCAGGAGACGGGATACCGTCCTTTGAGCGACTCTTTGACCCAATCCGCAGGCAAAACCTGCGCTTCACCCCATCTTCCATCATTTAGATACAGCGACCCTATTTTCGCCATGTCACGCGCAGTGATAAAAAAATTACCCTGAGCAATAACATCGCCGCGCGGCGTTGTGGACCATCGATAGTTTTTCATACCGAGCGGCTGAAAAAGCCGACGATGCGAATATTCCTGCAATGTCTCATTTGAGGCTTTGGCTATGATCGCTCCAAGAAGGAATGTGTTCATTGACGTATACGCCCAGACTTCGCCAGGTTCGTTTGCCATGGGCACGTCCAGACAAAAACGTATCCAATCGTCCGCTTCAAACAGACGATCTTCATGGCCCGGCGATGCGGCATCGTCGGCGTTCGCATCAAATCCGGAAGCCATCGTGAGCAGATTTTCTATCGTGACAGCTTGTTTTTGGGGACTATCATGAGCGAATGGGGCATAGTCTTGCAAGAACGTCAGAATCTTTGTATCGAGACCTTCGATGTATCCGTCTTCTATCGCCAAGCCTACCAGAGCAGAGGTGATACTTTTGGTTGCGGATCTGATGTCATTTGTCGAGTTGAGATCATAGCCGTTGTAGTATCGGTCAATGACCAGTTTTTTGTCTTTTACAACGACGAGGCTGTGGAAATCCTCGTGAATATCGCTTTGTATAAAATCATAGATGAGGGCGAGTTTTGCCGTATCAAGATCGACGCTCGCCGGCGCGGCTGTCTGCCAGCCGTCTCCGTTTTCGATTGGCGTTTGGTTTGCGGAGCCGGGAGCCTCGAGATATTCCGCTGAACACCCGGTGCTCGTCACGAAGAGTATTGTAAGTTGAAAAAAGCGTTGAAGCGTGCGCGTCTTTCTCATTTCAAAAGATCCAGTTGAAACGAAGATTCCATGAAATATAATGAAATATTTACCTTCCTGCCGGGGTTGGCTATAAAACATTTTGAAGCACAGCCAGATTTGGCTTTTGGTGCCGCGCACCGCTCTATCGTCAGGCAGGTCAGGTGCAATTAGGGTTGGGTCGCCTGATCTTTTGGATGGATAATTTTTCTTCTCGTAATATCCTTGCGCAAAATAGGTTCTATCAACTCTTCATGCATTCTTTGGTTTTTGACTTTTCCTAACCAATAAGCTTTAGTGGCTCGATTTTCTCTGGCAACTGGATGATAATTTAGAAAATAATCTTTGCGGGGAGAAGTATCTATTAAATCACTAGCTGTTGATACCATAATTCCGTTTCCCTGTGTTGAATATTGGGTCAACTCACAGTTCTCTAAAAGCCAATTGGCACACTCAACACTTATATCACCGATGTAAGCATATCCCCTATTAAATGCTAAGATATGCCGTTTTCCACCAACATCATATTCCAATAAATGATAAATATAGCTTGGACTATGAAACTCGGGGTCTGGCCGTTTTCCTCCTGGAGTCATCCGTCTCGCTACCAAATCCCAATAAGTTATCTCCTTCTCGCATGGCAAATATGGATAACCGTCTGGGTTCAATCGGATATCGGATAACCCATATTCGCATGTAAGAATTTTTCCATTCAATGACCGAAAAGCCATCTGAACAACTTCTTCTTTCTGTTCCGGTGCAATAGACAGCTCAACCATCAATTCTGAAAACAGCGATTCTGATGCATATAAGTTTTCACTACCCAACAACAACCTTCCAGAATCATTGAAAAATATTGCTTTTGTATGCAGTTTAGGCACACTGTAAACTTCAAAAAGAGGAAAACGCTGTAAAAATGCTTGCGCTTCTCTCTCGTATTTTTCAGAAACGTACAAAACAGACAAAGGCTCAAGTTTAGACCAAAAATCAAAATTGGAAAATCTAAAGCTGTACGTAGCAATAAAAGCTTGTCCATCTGTAAACGGGTTGTACTTATTAAAGAAATCTCTATACGATAGATTTGTATGTAACGTAGGCTTCTCGGAGTTTAATTGTAGTTTCATATTTTTCTATTGAAAGAAATTTCGTTGCAGCCCAGGACAGCTCATTAAGCTGCCGAGACGGCGACCGTCGTATTTCCAGTATGAAAAGAAGTCGTGAAAATCTCCAATATTGGAAGTCTGGCGAGCGGACAAGGCCTGCATCTTTCCAGCTTAATATTCCCGCAAACCCGGTTTTCAAAGCATTTGTCTTATCCTTCCGTGTAAGGCGTTCTACTATTTTTGTGGACGGCGGTTCGTTACACGATTTCGCCAAGGGTTTCAGTTTCAAGCTCAATATAAAATATACGTTCCCGAATTAAGCAACCTATCAGGCAAGACAAGCAATGTCAAGAGAAACTGTTGCAGGCTAAAACGACAAGCCGACGTGGTAAACCAGCATCGCTTGCTCGAAAAAAATCGCTTTTGATTTCGCGAGAAAACAGGGAGAGTTTTGTACTTACGGTTAAACAAAACGAACCCTACTGCCCAAAACTCTCTTCAGCGGCTTGAACGGTTTTTTCGATTTCCTTACTAGTGTGAGCGGTGGAAAGAAACCCCGCTTCAAATTGCGACGGGGCGGGGTAGACGCCGCGCTTGAGCATGGCGTGGAAGAATTTGGCGAAGCGGTCCGTGTCGCAAAGTTTGGCGGAGGCGTAGTCGGTGACGGGCTGGTCGGTGAGAAACAGGCCTTGCATCGTGCCTGCGCGCGCCTGAAAAACGGCAGAGGGCGAGCAGTTGGAGGCCGTTAGATCCAGATGCACGTTGTGAAACCGGACTCACATTCATCAAGACTCGAACCTTGTTTTCAATAATGATACCGGCATTGCAAAAAGGTGATCTCATCACCCTCGATGCAGTAAACGAGTCTATGCTTACTTGTGATTCTGCGGGAATATATGTTTTTCCTGTACTTCAACTTTTCCGGTTTTCCGAGCCCTTCAAATGGATTTTCCCGGATTGCTTCGATTAACAATATTACTCGCTCCGCAGCTTTCTTTTCAGATTTCTTCAGACTTTTCAGTTGTTTTAAAAAATGCGGTGTAAACTTTAATTTCAAAGTCCGACTTCTTGCTTCAGTTCGTCAATTGTCATTTCTACCGCTTCACCCTGCTCCATTTCTACTAGCGCTTCTAACAGCGCTTTTGCATTTGCCGGTGAAGCCAGAAGATACGCCGTCTCGGCGAGAGCGTTATATTCTCGCTCAGGTAAAACGATCATATTTTTATCATCTTTTCGCTTTACCAGTAATGTCTCCGATTCAGCGTCAACTTTCTTGAACGTCTCTGCCATATTAGCGCGAAGCGCATTGGTTGAAATTTGCAGCATCCAATTTCTCCTCTTTGTTGTCATGCACAAACAATCGCTGCTTTTTTGTACAATCGCAAGAGTTTATTTCTATCATCACCATCTGATTCGACGCCGTCTTGGCATGAAAAGGAATATTACGGTTTGTATTGGTTTACATTGGGCGTCATTGTCGGATAAAATCATGTTTGTACGAACTTGCGTTAACTCAGACTCGCCTTCAATTCTCATCCTTTTGAAAGGGTAATTCTGTATGGCGTTTTCTCTTTTAATCTATCACCATCCAACAGTTCAGCGAATCTTGCTTCATTTACATCAATCGCCCATTGATTGTCTTTTTCTTCTCCTCCCCAAGCGGCTTGAAAAATGACAAATGAACTGGTGTTTAGAAGAGTCTTAACAACTGCTTTTATTTGAGATGCGATGTTTGGTTGTGGCTTTAAGTTACCTTGGCCCGTAAACAAATCCCCACTGTCAGTTGTCACGAAACTATTGGCGGTCTTGGCAAACCAGCCATGGTTCGCCCATAGAAAAAAACCGGAAGTTTCCGAAATGTGAGATGCCAACATTTCAGCTTGTTCCTTTGGAAGCTGCCGATCAATTTGAAAGTAGACAAAAAAACTCATACCGCTTCTTCACGCGATGTGTATGCTTTTTCAGATAATCAATATACAAGATTTTCGAGTAAAGGAAAGTTACCCTTCAAAACTTTTTTCAGCGGCTTGAACGGTTTTTTCGATTTCTTTGCCGGTATGAGCAGTGGAAAGAAACCCCGCTTCAAACTGCGACGGGGCGAGGTAAACGCCGCGCTTGAGCATGGCGTAGAAGAATTTGGCGAAGCGATCCGTGTCGCAACGTTTGGCTGAGGCGTAGTCGGTGACGGGTTGGTCGGTAAAAAACAGGCCTTGCATCGTGCCAACGCGCGCCTGAAAAACCGGGATGTTGTGCGCTTCCGCCGCCGCTTTTAATCCGGCGTCGAGTTGCTCCCCGAGCGCCGCCATTTTTTCCCAAACGCCGTCTCGCGTCAGGCCGCGCAGGGTGGCAATGCCCGCCGCCATCGCTAAAGGATTTCCCGACAAAGTTCCCGCTTGGTACATCGCCCCCAGCGGCGCGACCATTTCCATGATTTCCCGCTTGCCGCCGTAAGCCCCGACGGGGAGTCCGCCGCCGATGACTTTGCCGAGCGCTGTTAAGTCCGGCTGCACGTTGTAGAGCGTTTGCGCGCCGCCGGGATGTACGCGGAATCCGGTCATGACCTCGTCAAAAATCAGCAGCGCGTCGTTCGCCGTCGCCAATTCTCGCAGGCCTTCTAAAAAGCCTTCCGTCGGCGGAACTAGGCCCATGTTTCCGGCGACCGGCTCAACAATTATCGCGGCGATTTCGTTTTTGCAGGCTTCAAAAATTTTTTCCACCGAATCAAGATCATTGAAATTCGCCGTCAATGTGTCGGCGACGGCGCTTTTGGGCACGCCGGGAGAGTTGGGTAAGCCAAGCGTGGCAATGCCGGAACCCGCCGAAACCAGCAGCATATCCGCGTGACCGTGATAGTTGCCTTCAAATTTGATGATTTTCTCACGCCCGGTAAAAGCGCGCGCCAAACGCAGCGCACTCATCGTCGCTTCGGTGCCGGAGTTGACAAAGCGCAACATTTCGAGGTTGGGCATAAATTGCATGATCAATTCCGCCAACTCGATTTCGTACGGATTGGGCGCGCCGTAGCTCGTGCCGCGCGCCGCCGCCTTTTGCACGGCTTCGACCACATCGGGGTGGGCGTGACCCAAGATCAGCGGCCCCCAAGACAAAACGTAGTCGACGTAGCGGTTGCCGTCCACGTCGATTAGATAAGCGCCCTCAGCGTTATCAAAAAAAATCGGCTCGCCGCCTACGCCGCCGAATGCGCGCACCGGCGAATTCACACCGCCCGGCAAAAGTTGACGGGCTTTTTCAAACAGAGCTTTTGATTTTGAAGTTTTATGCATCGTTTCAGGTGATTGGTTTGAAGTTTTTTAACCTTAAACCCTAACGAAGCCGTCATAAAAAGCCCCAATTTGTCATGCTGAAAGCATCTTTTTAAATCTATCTCTTGGGCTTTGAGCGAGATCCGTACTGGACGATAACAAAGATTCTTTCAGAATGACAAATGGGGTCCAACAGCCTCATTTGAGTTTGAAATCATGTCAAGAACAGGCTCGATTAAACCAAACTTTCCGCCGCTTTTCGGCCTTCGCGGATGCAGTCGGGGACGCCGACGCCGTGAAAATAAGCTCCGGCCAGCGCTAAGCCAGGGTGCGGTTTTGCAAGTCGCTCGATCTTTTGAATTCGATCAAGATGTCCAAGCGTGTATTGCGGCATGGCGTGCGGCCAGCGCTGAATTTTGGCAATTTCCGGGTTTGCGTCAATGGAGAGCGTCTCTCGCAATTCTTCCAGGGCTAACTTTTTGAGCGCAGCGTCTTCAATTTCATCGATTTTGTCCCCAAAGCGGCCAAGAAAAACGCGAAACAGCGCCTTGCCTTCCGGCGCACGATTTTCCCATTTTGCTGAAGTCCAGGTGCAAGCTAAAACGTTTCGTTCTTCGATTCTTGGAATGATGTAGCCGTAGCCGTCCGGCTTGCGGGGGAGGCGTTTTTCATCGTAGGCCAAGGTCACGATGGCGCTCGAACTGTAAGGAATTGCTTTCAGCGCGTCGCTGAGTTCAAGGTCAAGCGACCGCAAAAGCTCCGCTGTGGTGAAAGCAGGCGTCGTGAGCAAAATCGATTTGGCGTTGATCGCTTGCCGGGCGTTTTTGAGCGAAATTTTATATTTCCCGCCCAGCGCTTCGACGGATTCGACCAGTGCGTTGCAACGGATATTTTCTTCCCCGATTTGCGTTTGCAAAGCTGCGATCAATTCGGTCATGCCGCCTTTAAAACTAAGAAACGGCGGCAGTTTGCCGTTGACGCCCAGCGCGGCACCGTTGCCGTTTTCGCTCAAGCCGAGCAAGAGACTGCCGTATTTTTGCTCAAGATTTCTCAGTTGCGGAAAAGTGGCGTTTATGCTCAGAAGATCAGCACGCCCGCCGAAAATGCCGCCCATCAGCGGCTCGATCAGATTTTCAAAAGCTTCTCGCCCCATGCGCCGAGTGATAAAATCAGCGACGCTCTCGTCGGCTTTTGGAGCGGCGGGCGGGACTTCGGTTTCGGCTTTAATTCGCGCAACGGCGTCCGCGGAAAGGAGAGTATTGTTGGTCAGCGCTTCGAGATTGGCGGGAATCAGGCCGGTCAAGCCTTCGGGGATTTTGTGCAGTTTTCCACAGCGCAGTACCCAGCTTTGCCGATTTTCCGGTTTTGGACTTTGCAGGCGGTCGAGCAGGCCGAGTTCTTCCGCCAGCGCGACGGCTTCGGGCTTGCGCGAAAGAAACGAATCAGCGGAGGCTTCGATTGTAAAACCGTTCACGGATTCCGTCACGATTTTTCCGCCCAAATGCGAACCCGATTCGAGCAGCAAGAACGAAGCGTCCGGGCGCAGCGTTTTCAGCCTGTGCGCCGCCGCCAGTCCTGTGATTCCCCCGCCAATGATCACACAGTCAAAGGGTTTCATTTCTCAAAAATTTTATCATCGATTTGCCGCAGAGCAAACGCTTTTCATGGAGTATTGGAATGTTGGATAATTGGATTGATGGAAAAACAAAGCCAACAATCCATTATTCCAATACTCCAGATCGAGCAAACATTCACTCCACTCTTTCTCCGCGTTCTTTGCGACTCTGCGTTAAGGTTTTATTTTTTCAATTCGTTCTTTGATCAAATCCGCCAATTGTTCGATAAAAAGCGGATCGGTATTGAGCGCTTCCGGGCGTACGAGCGTCATGCCCGTGTCCTTGATCGCGTTTTGCGCTTCAATGTCAATATCGAAAAGAATTTCGACATGGTCGCACACAAATCCGACGGGAATGGAGACGACTTTTTTCACGCCTTTTTGCGCCAATTCCGGCAGATAATCTTCAAGCTGCGGCCCCAGCCACGGCTCGGGGCTGCGTCCGGCGGATTGATAGCTCCACGACCATTGATCGTCACGAAGCTCCGCCGCCCGGGCGACCAATTTTGCCGTCTCGCGCAACTGGCTATCGTAAGGATCGCCCATTTTCAGAATGCGTTCCGGCAGGCTGTGCGCGCTGAAAACGACGTGAACGTCGCCCCGCTCTTCCGGCGGCCAATGATCGAATCCGGCGCGCACGCGCTTGGCAAGGGCGCGAATGTATTTTGGCGCGTCGTGGTAGCTCATAATGTGATCAAATGCAATTTCGCCGCGGTGCATTTTCAACCCAGCCGCGATTTTGTCCTGGTATTTCGCGATGCTCAATTTGCTGAAATGCGGCGCGAGCACCATGCTGACGGCGTGCGTGATTCCGTCGGCGATCATGTCTCCGACCGCATCTTCAATCCACGGCGACCAGTGGCGCATGCCGAGATAAAATTTGACGTCCTCGCCAAAATGCGCGGCGACGGCATCGACTTGCGCTTGCGTAAAATCAAGCAACGGCGACTTGCCGCCGATTTTTGTGTAGTTGTTGGTGATTTCTTCGAGCACTTCCGGCGTGGTCGGACGGCCGCTGCGGATGTCGGCGAGATAACCGGGGATTTCGTCCAGCGAGTTCGGGCCGCCATAGGCCATCATCAAGACGCCGAGACGCGGTTTTGGAGATTTTTTCACTTTTGGGGAAACGCCGCTAGAAGCGCGAGACGTTTTTTCGCGAACGTAGTCGATTGTTCGCCGGACATTTTCCATCGACGTGCTGGGCAAAATGCCGTGACCCAGGTTAAAAATGTGCCCCGGTCGCCCGGCGGCTTGCTCAAGAACGTCGTCGATGCGCGCTTTCAATTCCGGCCAGGGCGCGAGCAATGCGATTGGATCAAGATTGCCCATGATCGGCGTTTCAAAACCAATTTTTTGCCAAGCTTCGCCCAGCGGCATACGCCAATCGACGCCAATCACGTCCCCGCCCGCTGCTTGCACTTCTTCGAGATAAGCAAAAGTGCCGGTGCTGAAATTGATGAGCGGAACGTTTGTGCGGCGCTTGACGGCTTCGAAAATCTTGCGATTGTAAGGCTGCACAAAGCGGACGTAATCGTCTTTCCCAAGCGCTAGCCCGGCCCACGAATCGAACAATTGCAATGCCGAAGCGCCCGCTTTGGCTTGCGCGATCAAGTAATCCGCTTGCACGGTCGCGAGCTTGTCCATCAAGCGCTGCCATGCGGCGGGCTCCCGGTACATGAGCGCCTTCGTCCGGGCGTAATTTTTACTGCCGCCGCCTTCGATTGCGTAGCTCGCCAGCGTAAACGGCGCTCCGGCAAAGCCGATCAGCGGTACGTTGCTCAGGGTGAGTTCTTTGGTCACCAGCCGGATCGCTTCGAGCGTGCCGGACATGGTTTCGGCGGCGGGCGGGGTTGCCAAAAGATCGATGGAATTTGCGTCGTCGAGGCGATTGTGAATGACCGGGCCTTCGCCTTTTTCATAAGTCAAATCCAGCCCCATGCCCACCAACGGCGGGAGGATGTCCGAGAAAATAATCGCGGCGTCGAAGCCGAATTTTTCAATGGGCTGCAAGGTGATTTCAGCGGAAAGCTCCGGCGAATTAATCACCTCGAGCATGGTTCGGCGCTCGCGAATCGCACGGTATTCCGGCATGTAGCGCCCAGCCTGCCGCATCATCCAGATCGGCGTTTGATCAGTTTCGCATCCGGCGCAAGCTTGTAGGAATCTGGATGACTGCGAAACGCTGTTTTCTTTTGGTTCTTCCATAGATATACAGACTGCTTGCCTGTGAAATGTTTGCTTGTTCTGAAATTACCCAGCTGATGTTACGCACGCATCGTTTGACACGCGCGATCAGAGTCCGATGGGATTTTTTCTGTCTCTTATACACATCTCCGAGCCCACGAGACTCCATTGCATCGC
>CAXHAT010000034.1:0-49215 GCA_964014485.1 uncultured Deferribacteres bacterium | reverse complement strand
TTCTTCTCCTGCCGAGCTATCTCGGCGGGAGAAAAAGAAGAACGCTCCACCGGGACCACGCGCTGAAGCGCGCGGCTAATAAGACGTCCGGGCAGTCAGGACTGAACGAACTGGAATTCGCCAACGGAATCCTTTCGGGCGGAGTTTATGCAGAAGGTGTTAGATGAAGCGAGCAAAATCCCTTGATTCTTGGAAGTGCTTGATGTATCACTTGCACGTGTTTCGGCATTTTCAAAGATTATTTCATTTTTTGCACAAAACTGATCTATGAAAAGAGCGGGCGGGAACGCTGCTGATGCAACGTGTCGGTAGAAAAGTAAAATTCAGACCTGAAATATCCAGACTCTGCTCGCAAAGGCGGCTTTGAAGGCACTGTCATCGTCAATGTACTTGTCGATGAAAAGGGGCGAATTTTGGAAACAAGAATACCAAGATCCGTCCATCCCGATCTTGATCAGTCAGCAATTGACGCTGTACGATCGATACGCTGGAAGCTGGCAATACAAAAAGGAAATCCTGAAAAAGTTCGGGTGGGCATTCCTGTCATCTTTCGGTTTAAATCTTCGAAAAACAATACACGATAGCGGCAATGGCAAAAACAATTTTTGATTACTTCATTGTGGGGCAAGGCATTGCAGGAACGATGCTTTCATATTTCCTGCTGCAAAAGGGCAAAAGCGTGCTCGTTTTCGATGACGGGCATCACACATCGGCGTCAACAAATGCGTTGGGCGTTTGCAATCCCGTTCGCGGACGTAATCTAAAGTTGGCGTCGGAAAATGCGGCGGTCTTTCCTTTTGCGCGGGAAACTTATAAGCGTCTTGAAGATTTACTCGGGTGTGAATTTTGTCGTGACATCGATCAAATCCGTTTCTTTTTGGACGCAAAGCAACGCAGAAATTGGGAGCGCAAAAAGGATGATCATGCGTACGCACAATACTTCAAAGGAGAAGTTGCGCCGAACAGTTTTGATAAAATTGCCTGCGAGCTTGGCGGAATTAGAATCGCGGGCACGTTCTACATGGACGGCCAATCGATGCTGCCGCGCTACCGCGCATGGCTCGAGCAAAACGCCGCGCCTTGTGAAGCTGCTTTTGAATACGATCAGTTGAAGATCACAGGAAACGGCGTGAGATACGGCGACAAAACGGCCAAAACCATTGTTTTCTGCGAAGGCTACCGCGTTTACCAAAACCCGTTTTTCGATTGGCTCCCGCATACGCCGATGAAGGGCGAGTGGCTTACGGTGAAGTTTGAAGATTTTGACCCCGGATTCATGATCAACAAAAGCCTCATGATCATTCCCGTAGGCAACGGCGAGTACAGGGCTGGAGCGACGTTTGACATGGAAGACTTGACGATTGCGCCGACGGAAGACGGTCGAAATGAACTCATTCGGCGGCTCGAACGAATTATGCTCACGCCTTTTGAAATAGTCAGTCACGCGGCGGGAATACGTCCAAAAACGAAGGATAATCAACCGATTTTGGGCAGGAATCCCGAGCACGGTCAGCTTGCCGTTTTTGGGGGATGGGGTTCAATCGGCTTTATTCAAACGCCGTTTTATGCGAGTGAATTTGCCGACTACTTGGAAGGCGAAGACGCTTCTGATCTTACTTTTGACTTGGAATAATTCTCTACAAGCACAAGATGGCTGCCCCGCCTGATCCTACATATTCCTGCGATATTGTCCCCCCACTTCAAAAAGCGCGGTCGTAATTTGGCCCAAAGAACAGACTTTGCACGCTTCCATTAATGCTTCAAAAACGTTTTGGTTTTGCAGAGCCGCACGTTGAATGTTTTGCAATGCATTGGTTGCTTTTTCATCGTTGTTGGCATGAAGATTCTTGAGCATTGAAATCTGATATTCTTTTTCTTCCTTCGTCGCGCGAATCACTTCTTGCGGGATGATCGTCGGAGAACCTTTTTCATTCAAAAATGTGTTCACGCCGATAATCGGATAGTCGCCGGAGTGCTTCAGCGTTTCATAGTGCAGACTCTCTTCCTGGATTTTGCTGCGCTGGTACATTGTCTCCATCGCGCCGAGCACGCCGCCGCGTTCCGTTAGACGGTCAAATTCCGCAAGCACCGCCTCCTCAACCAGGTCGGTTAATTCTTCGATGATGAAAGAGCCCGCCATCGGGTTTTCGTTTTTTGCCAGTCCTAACTCTTTGTTTATAATGAGTTGAATCGCCATTGCACGACGCACGGACGCTTCCGTCGGCGTGGTAATCGCTTCGTCGTATGCGTTGGTGTGCAGCGAATTGCAATTGTCGTAAATCGCGTACAGCGCCTGCAAAGTTGTGCGAATATCGTTAAAATCGATTTCCTGTGCGTGCAAAGAACGCCCGGAAGTTTGAATATGGTATTTCAACTTTTGCGCGCGGTCGCTTGCGTTGTAGTGATGCTTCATCGCCTTCGCCCAAATGCGCCGCGCCGCGCGTCCAACCACCGCGTACTCGGGGTCGACGCCGTTTGAAAAGAAAAACGACAGATTGGGGCCGAATTTATCAATGTCCATGCCCCGGCTGAGATAGTATTCCACATAAGTGAATCCGTTCGCCAATGTCAGCGCGAGCTGAGTGATTGGATTCGCGCCGGCTTCGGCAATGTGGTAGCCGGAGATCGACACTGAATAAAAATTGCGCACATTCTGATCGATGAAATATTGCTGGACGTCGCCCATCAGGCGAAGCGCGAATTCCGTCGAAAAAATGCAGGTGTTTTGCGCCTGGTCTTCCTTTAAAATATCCGCCTGAACCGTGCCTCGCACCTGGTTGAGCGTTTTGGCTTTAATGTTTTCGTAAATGTCGCGGGGCAAAACCTGGTCGCCTGTGATTCCGAGCAACATCAACCCAAGACCGTCGTTTCCTTCGGGGAGGTCGCCTTGATACGCAGGGCGCGGTTCTGGTTTTTCTTTGTAAAACGTCGCAATCTTTTGCTCAACTTTATCTGACAGGCCGTTTTCTCTGATGTAAATTTCGCATTGTTGATCAATCGCGGCGTTGAGAAAAAAGCCAAGCAGCATCGGAGCCGGGCCGTTAATGGTCATTGAAACGGAAGTCTTGGGATCAGTGAGATTGAAGCCGGAATAAAGTTTTTTCGCATCGTCAAGGCAGCAAATAGACACGCCGGAATTGCCGACTTTGCCATAAATGTCCGGACGATGATCCGGGTCGCTGCCGTAAAGCGTGACCGAATCAAAAGCGGTGGAGAGCCGTTTGGCGGGCATGGCCTTGCTGACGTAGTGAAAACGCTGATTCGTGCGTTCCGGGCCGCCTTCTCCGGCAAACATGCGCGTCGGGTCTTCGCCCTGGCGCTTGAACGGGAAAAGGCCGCTTGTGAAGGGAAACTCGCCGGGGACGTTTTCCTGCAAATTCCACTGCAAAACGTCGCCCCAGGCCTCATAGCGCGGCAGTGTGATTTTCGGAACTTGTGTAAATGACAAGCTTTCGGTGTGCGTCTCTATTTTAATTTCTTTGTCACGTACTTTGAAGCGATAGACAGGGTCTTTGTAGCGCGCTTTTTTCTCTTGCCAGCCTTTTAGAATTTGCCTGCTGGCGGGGTGAAGTTCCGTCGCGGCTTTCTCACGGGCGATTTCGAGTTGGGCGACGGCGGCTTGCGTCTCGGGGTTCTCATTTTCTCGTAGAATTTCAATCGATTTGTTTAGGCTGTAGAGCTTTTGGGCTACGTTTTTTTGTTTTTCGACCCAGCGGTCATATGCGCGGTTGTTGTCGGCGATTTCGGAAAGATAGCGTACGCGGCCTGGCGGAATGACGTAGATTTTTTCCGACAATGCTTTGGTCAGCTCAAAGCTTGAATTGAGTTTGGCGCCGGTTTGTGCGACGATTTTGTCCATGACCGCCCGATAAAGAGCATTCATTCCCGGATCGTTGAATTGCGAAGCGATTGTGCCGTAAACCGGAAGCTCGTCGTCCTTTGCGGCCCAAAGCTGATGGTTGCGTTTGTATTGTTTTTTTACGTCGCGGATAGCGTCGAGAGCGCCGCGTTTGTCGAATTTGTTAATCGCAACCAAATCCGCGTAGTCGAGCATGTCGATCTTCTCGAGCTGCGTCGCCGCGCCGAATTCCGGCGTCATCACATAGAGGCTGACGTCAGAATGATCAACGATTTCGGTGTCCGATTGACCGATGCCTGACGTTTCGAGAATGATGAAATCGAATTTGGCCGCTTTGAGAATTTGCAGCGCTTCCGCGACGTGGGCCGAAAGCGCGAGATTGGATTGACGTGTGGCGAGCGAGCGCATATAAACGCGCTTGTTGCGAATCGCGTTCATCCGAATGCGGTCGCCCAACAAAGCGCCGCCGGTTTTACGTTTTGATGGATCGACGGAAATGATCGCCATTGTCTTATTTTGAAAATCGATCAGGAATCTGCGGACGAGCTCGTCGATCAAGGAAGATTTTCCAGCGCCGCCCGTTCCCGTAATGCCAAGAATCGGCGTTTTGACCGCTTTTGCCTGCGTGTGAATTTGCTCAAGCGCCCCTTGCGATTGGTCCAAATGATTTTCCGCCGCTGAGATGAGTCGGGCAATGGCGAGCGGGTCTTTGGCGGTTACGTCAGTCGCTTCACCGTTGAGATTAACGCCAGTCGGAAAATCGCACTTTTGCACCAAATCGTTGATCATGCCTTGCAAGCCCAATTCCCGCCCGTCGTCCGGCGAATAGATGCGGGCGACGCCATACTTGTGCAATTCCTTGATTTCCTCGGGCAAAATCACTCCGCCGCCCCCGCCAAAAATTTTAATCTGCCCTGCATGGCGCTGCTGCAGCAAATCAAACATATATTTAAAATATTCGATGTGCCCGCCCTGGTAGGAAGTTATGGCGATTCCCTGAACATCCTCCTGTATCGCAACGTCAACCACTTCTTCAACCGCTCGATCATGGCCAAGATGGATGACTTCGACGCCTGTGGCCTGGATGATTCGGCGCATGATGTTAATCGCCGCGTCATGGCCGTCAAAAAGCGAAGCTGCGGTGACGATGCGGATCTTGTTTTTGGGGATATATGGGGTGGTTTGATTCATTTTGACCTGCCGGTTTAAATTTCAACATCTCTGTGAAAAGTCAGACAAATAATATATTCAAACGACGATCATGGCACAAGAAGAAACCCTTCTATCCATTTTGATTCGCAACTGGCAGGCGTAATGGAGAACGAGCGTGAAGAGTAGGATTCGCTTTTGTCTCAATACCGTTTTGACTATATTTAATTTTTATAAAACGGACTCTCTACCTGGCACTTTTTGTAAACCGCCTTTTCGAGCCGTTGAAAGGTCCAGTTTTGTCATTCTGCAGAGCCAAAGGCCGGCGAAGCAAAATCTTTGTTATCGCCCAGTACGGATCATGCCTGAAAGTTCAAGGATTGGATCAAAAAAGATGCTTACGGCATGACAAATCCGGCCTTTTTCGCCAATCTTGGAAGGCTATACAAAAAGTGTCAGGTAGTGAATAAAACGGATTGAACAATGCGCAAATTCGAAAAAATCGTCAAAAAATATCATTTGAACGAACAGCCGAAAGAATATGAATACTGGGTGACGCAGCCGTACCAAGCGCGTCTGGCGGCTGTGGAGGAGATCATTCGTGAGCACCATGGCTGGAAACCCGGAGCTGAACCAAGACTTCAAAGAGTTTATCGCGTTATTAAACGAAAATGAAGTCCGCTACCTGGTTGTCGGCGGCTATGCCGTCGCTTTGCACGGACATCCCCGATATACCAAAGATCTCGACATTTGGTTGGATATAAGTGAAGAAAATGCCGAAAGCGTGATCAAAGCGCTCGACGCCTTCGGCTTCGGTTCGCTCGATTTTCAAACCGCCGATTTTACAACACCCGATCAGGTTGTGCAACTTGGCCGTCCGCCTCGCCGGATCGACTTGATCACGACAATTCCCGGCGTAAATTTTGACAAGTGTTATAAGTCAAAAGTCGCCGTCGATATTGACGGCGTCATCGTCAACTTTATTGACGTTGAGAATCTAAAGAAAAATAAACGCGTCAGCGCCCGCCCCCAGGATATTGCTGACGTGGACAACCTGCCGTAGGCATTCGGGTGCATCCGCTGCGTTCGAGCCCGCCTTTTGAGACTTTCATGGAGCGATCATTGTATTTATCGCGATTTCACTTCTGATTTATCCTCTCTTCACATTTCGTTTTTATATCTGTCTGCTCTTAAAATTGACGCTTTAAGAATAGAAGCGTTCGGCATAGATTTTTGCTTGCATTTCTATAAGTGATCGGTTATTTTCGCCCGGTTTTATCGATATGTTTCAGCAATGAAACATGCCTTTAAAACCTCGCCGCCTAATAGGATAAAAATATCAGGATGTTCGTTTTTATGTTCAATTTTTTGGAGGGTGTCAAATGACACAATTGAAACGTTTTGTACTTGTTCTTAGCTTGGCGCTGCTTCCCGGTCTCGCTTTGGCAATGGGAACGATTACCGGCAAGGTGACTGACTCTCAGTCCGGCGAAGGGCTCGCCGGCGCTAACGTTACTGTTGTCGGAACTTCTCTTGGTTCCGCCGCCGATGCAGACGGGAATTTCACTATCGAAAACGTGCCTGATGGTTCGTACACTGTAAAAGCCACATTTATTGGCTTTGAAATTGGCAAGCAGAAGGTAAACGTAACCAATAACAGCACTGCGACAGCAAACTTTTCTCTTACTCAACAAACGATTTTCAGCGAAGGACTGGAAGTCACGGCGAACCGCGCGATCGATCGCGAAACGCCGGTCGCTTTTTCCAATGTTGACAAAGAACAGTTGAGCAAGCAGCTCGGCTCCCGTGATATCCCGCTTGTTCTTAACACAACGCCAAGCGTTTATGCGACTGCCGGCGGCGGCGGCGCAGGCGATGCTCGCGTTAACGTGCGCGGTTTCAACCAACGCAACGTGGCAATCATGATCAACGGCGTTCCGGTCAATGATATGGAAAACGGCTGGGTTTATTGGTCAAATTGGGACGGTGTTGGTGACGCCACGCGTTCGATCCAGGTGCAGCGCGGTCTCAGCGCCGTCAATTTGGCAACGCCTTCCATCGGCGGGACGATGAATATTATCACTGACCCGACCTCGCTTGAAGCTGGCGGTCTCTACAAGCAGGAATTCGGCAATGACGGATTCTGGAAAACGACCGTTAGTTATAACACCGGCTTGCTCGGCGACAAATTCGCTTTCAGCGCTAATCTCGTGCGTAAGCGCGGCAATGGTTTAATCGACCAGACCTGGACGGATGCCTGGGCGTACTACGCCGGCGCCAGCTACAACATCAACCGTAACAACCGTCTTGAACTCTACGCTATCGGCGCGCCGCAGCGCCACGGTCAGAACCTCTATCGCCAAAATATCGGCACGTATGATCGTTCGTTCGCCGAGGGTTTGGATGATTACGATGCCGCCGCTTTTGATAAATTCAACGAGGCCGGTCGTCACTATAATCAAAACTGGGGCCCGGTAAGCGAATCTTACACAGGGCAACAGTACTTGGGCAATCTTGGCGGACCATTCTTCCTGATGGGCGGCGGCTTGGATTCGCGTTTTGACCGTAATGTCATGATGGAACGCGAAAATTTCTTTCACAAGCCGCAAGTCAACCTGAACTGGTTTTCACAATTAAGCAACCGTCTGAACCTCTATTCGATTTTCTACTATTCCGGCGGTCGCGGCGGCGGCACGGGTACTTACGGCGACCTGGTTCGCAACTCTTTCGAAGGCCCGTTTGACCAAAGTTCCGGCAGGTTCTTTTTCTTCGGTTCTCCCTGGTCCTGGAATTGGGACGCCACGATTGCCGTCAACCGCGATTCTACGGTTGCGCATATTGACAGTCGCAGATACGAAAAAGAATCCGGCCAATCTCTTGGGATTTTGAGAAACAGCCGCAACAACCAATGGACAATCGGCGCGATTTCCAAGGCGCAATATTCGGTTAGCGACGCTTTCAAATTCACTGCGGGTATTGATTGGCGGACGGCGGAAATCGACCATTTCCGCGAAGTGCGCGACCTTTTGGGCGGAAGTTTTTTCGTTCCGAACCACCCAGGCGTCAGAGAGCCGGTCAGCGATTTTTGGTCTGAGTCTGAGTATCGTCGCGGCCTGGGCGATATCGTAGATTACCATTTTACCAATACGGTCGACTGGCTCGGCTTTTTTGGTCAAGGCGAATACTCGAAGGGATCGCTCTCCGCTTACGGTATGGGCGGATTTTCAACGATCAAGTATGGCTACACCAACCATTTCAACGCGGACGCTTCAGGTAATGAAATTACCTCAGAGTCGGACAACATCAACGGTTACCAGATTAAGGGCGGCGCGAGCTATCGTCTGAACAACAATTTCCACGTCTACGGCAACCTCGGCTTCGTCTCAAAAGTGCCTATTTTTGACGACGTTATCGACGACGTTTCCGGCGTGAAAAACGAAGAAGTTGAAAACCAGGAATTCTCATCTTACGAGGGCGGGATCGCCTACACCACGAACAACCGCAATCTGACCTTGAAGGCCAACTACTACTACACCTCGTGGCGAAACAGGACCTTCAAGGAAACGGAATTCGAATTAGACACCGGCGACGAAGTGCTCGTTTTCTTGCGCGGCGTTGACGCAGATCACTCCGGCGTCGAGTTTGAAGCTGCATATCAACCAGCGACGACCTTCCGCCTTGATGCAGCGATCACTTTCGCCGATTGGGTTTACACCAACGACGCTCCCGGCGTTTCTCGCGTCCCGGGACAGGGGCAAGACGCCAATTATACGTTCTACTTGAAAGACCTGAAAGTGGGCGACGCGCCGCAGACGCAATTTGCCTTCTCCGGCAGCATTTTCCCGGTTGACGGTCTCAGATTACAGGGCGTTGTGAAGCATTATCGCGACCACTACGCTGATTTCAATCCTTTCAGCAGAACCAGCCCGGACGACAGAGTTCAGAGTTGGAGAGCTCCAAACTACAGTCTCGTCGATCTGCACGCATCCTATGACTTACCCCTGAATTTTGGCAGCGCCAGACCGTTTCTGTTCGTGAATGTTTTCAACCTGCTCGACGAAACCTACATCCAGGACGCCGTCGATAACAGCCAGTTCAACGCTTTCGACAGAGACCATGACGCTGATGACGCCGAGGTTTATTTTGGATTGCCGAGAACCTTCAATGTTGGTTTGAGCCTCAGATTCTAAAAGGCGGCTCTGCTAGAGTTAAAGCCGATTTTTAGACGTCGAAGTATTTTTTCAAAAGGGCGACATTGTAGTCGCCCTTTTTGCTTTCTATAAAACCCTTGAAATTCTCGGCTTGAGCCGTTATAATTTTAAACGCAAATTTGGAGATCGTAAGTCGGAGCAAAAGAGTCCAATGGCTGAAGTCATGCAAGCAAACGTCGTCGCGGAAAAAAAGCGTGAGACCGCTCCTGCGGCGGCGGAAACGCCGATTGAAGAACGTACGGATGTGACGGTTGATGAATTGGAGCAAATGTCGCTGCCGTACAATGCAGAGCTTTACGATGGGAGGGTTGTTTATAAAATGGCAAATCCGGAACATGGCTTAATTCAATTGTTTCTGGCTGGTCGATTAGCGGTTTATCTCGAAAAGAATCCTGTTGGCTATGTAATGCCGGAAACAAATTTTCGACTCTGGCCGGATCGTTCACGAGAGTCTCGCATTCCTGATATTGCGTTTGTCAAAAAAGAACGCATGCCGGAAGATTTGCATAAGTTCCCGACAATGGCTCCTGATTTGGCCATTGAAATTATCTCGCCAACCGACAACCTTTTCAAAGTGCTGGACAAAGTTGATGAATACCTTGAGCAAGGCGCTCAAATCGTGTGGTTGGTGGTTTCAAAAACCCGCGAGGTTTGGGTATGTACAAAGGAACAAAAATATAGCGTTCGCGACGTACTTACCGCGCCGGAAGTGCTGCCCGGCTTTGAACTCGAGGTTGAAAAGATTTTTGACTCCCTGCCCCAACCCGCCAAATCGAAATAAATTTTCCTGCGATCCATCTTCATGAAAAAAACTTTCCTGCTCGTTGCGCTTACGCTGCTCAATTTTTGGGGACCGCCGACCGCTTGCCTCGCCTCTGAAAAAAACATTGTCATTCTCATTTCTTTCGACGGCTTTCGCTGGGATTACATCCAAAAAGGCAAATCACCAAACCTTGAAAAACTGGCCGCTGAAGGCGTTGCCGCGCTTTCCTTAAAACCGGTTTTTCCTAGCAAGACTTTCCCAAATCATTACTCGACCGTAACCGGACTCTACGCCGAAAGTCATGGGCTGATTGCGAACAATTATGAAAATCCGGCGACGGGCGAAAAATATAGCCTGCGCGATACAGCCGCGGTGCGCAATCCGCGTTGGTACCAGGGAGAAGCCATTTGGGAAACCGCCGAACGGCAAGGAGTGATCTGCGCCAATTACTTCTGGCCCGGCTCGGAGATTGGCGCCAGGCACCGGCGAGCGACTTATATTCAGCACTACGAGCACGAGCGTCCATACAAAGAGCGCGTTGACGGCGTTCTGGAATGGCTCAAATTGCCGGAACGGAAACGCCCTCGATTCATCACCTTATATTTTGACGCCGTAGATTCCAAAGGTCACAAATTTGGCCCGAACGCCCCCGAAACCGAAGCGGCGATTGCACAAGTTGACAGTTTGCTAGGCTATCTGCGTGATGGAATTGAAAAAATTGGGATCAGCGCGAAAACAAATATTGTCATAACATCCGATCATGGCATGGCCGAAATTGACGCATCGCGGTCTGTCAATGTGGAAGAGCTTTTAGGGGAGATTCAGTGCCGGATAACTGACAGCGGCCCAATCATGTTTTTAAGGCCCAAAAACGCGAGCGTAGAAGAAACGGCGCAAGCGCTTAGGAAAAATGCAAAATATTTTCGCGTTTTAACGCGCGACAACATGCCGAAAGACTACCATTTTAGCCGCCATCCTTTCATCCCGCCGATCATTCTGCTTGCCGATCTCGGCTGGAGCCTGACCACCAACCGAGGCCCTCTTACGATTAGAGGACATCACGGCTTCGATCCAAATCATATCGATATGCACGGCATTTTTTACGCGGCGGGGCCGAACTTTAAGAAAGGCTTCAAAACCGGCACGCAGCGAAACATCGATATTTACCCGTTGCTTTGTAAGATTTTGGGGATTATTCCGCGCCAAAACATTGACGGTAAGTTGGAGATGATCGAGAGCGTTTTGGTCTCTGAATAACCAAAGCTTCGGAGCGCGGCGATTTATGGTCGCCACTTCATCTCAAACGCTTCGAGATTGTCGAAAAACTGTCTGCATGTCATTCTGTAAGAATCTTTGTTATCGCCCGATACAGATTACGCTCACAAGTTCAAAGGTTAGATCAAAAAAGATGCTTACAATTTGACAACTCGGCGCTTTTTCGACAGTTCGACTCCGGCTTATGCCAAACAGAAGCCTAGGCCAAGACTTGCACGCCGATGAATTGCAGAATCGCGCCATATCTCAAAGAAAATTATTGCATCGCCAACGCCGCACGAACGACAAAAGAATGCCGGTAAGCCAATTCGCGCCGGTTTTTGTCATACCCGCCGCCGATAACAGTCGCAATTGGGATTTTCCGATCTACGCAAGATTGAATGACAAACTTGTCTCTCTCGAACAAGCCTGCGTCCGTCAGAGAAAGTTTTCCCAGAGCGTCGTTTCGGTGCGGATCGACGCCTGCGTCGTAAAAAACCAAATCAGGGCGTACTTCGTCGAGCAACTTGTTGAGATGGTTTTTCAGTGTTCCGAGATAAGCTGCGTCTGGCGTTCCAACTGGCAGCGATACGTCTGAATCGCTTTTTTGCTTGATGAACGGGAAGTTTTTCTCGCAGTGCATCGAAAAAGTGAACACGCGCGCTTCGTCGCCAAATATCGCCGCCGTGCCGTCGCCTTGATGCACGTCGAGATCGATAATTAAAATTTGGCGGACAGCGTTTTCATCCAGCAACGCTTGGGAAACAACGGCCATGTCATTGAAAATGCAAAATCCCGAACCATGATCCGAAAAGGCGTGGTGGGTTCCCCCGGCAAGGTTACAAGCCAGACCGCGATCCAAGGCCAATTTTGCCGTCAAGTAAGTCCCGCCGACAGCCGTTCTGGTCCGCGTGACCAATGCCTCGCTCCACGGCAAGCCGATTTTGCGAACCGCTTTTTCCGACAATGTTCCGTCGCAAAATGCAGTCACATACTCCGACGAGTGAGCCTTTTCCAACAACACATGCGAAGCGATTTCAGGACGATGAACTTGAGTGGAATGAATGACGCTTTCTTCAAGCAATAAATCATAGAGAAGCTTAAATTTGGGCATCGGAAAGCGGTGCCCGTCCGGCAGCGGCGTGACGTAATCATTGTGATAAACGATCGGGACTTTGGCTACTGCGGGAGTGTCAGGTTCGGTTATCATTGGCCGGAACAAATTATCCGATTACATTTCATTTTTGATCATCAGAAAAAACGCAATCACCGGCAACGGCTTTTTGACGGAAGCCGGCCGGCGAATATTGAGAATAATTAGATGAAACATCGCATTATAAAAAGAATAGATTTTTGTTACGGCCACCGCCTGCTGGATTACGAAGGCAAATGCGCAAGCTTGCACGGGCACAACGGCTTGGTCGAAATTGAACTTGCCGCAGAAAAACTCGATGCGCGCGGCATGGTTCATGATTTTTCGGTCGTTAAGCGCACGGTTAAAGATTTTGTGGACAATGAGCTGGATCATCGCACGCTTCTTAGAGCGGACGATCCGCTTGTTTTGATCTTGCAGGAAGCAGGTGAGCGCATTTTTGTCATGGAAGGAAATCCAACGGCTGAGAATATTGCAAAATTGATTTTTGAATTTGCCCAAAGCAGAAAATTGCCGGTCGCCGCAGTGCGGCTTTGGGAAACGCGCGACTCATGCGCGGAATATCGGGACTCTCTACCTGACACTTTTTTGTAAACTGTATTTTCGAGCCGTCGAAGGCTTCGTTTTGTCATTCTGGAAGAATCTTTGTTATCGCCCAGTACAGATCATGCTCAAAAGTTCAAGGATCGGATCAAAAAAGACGCCTCCAGCATGACAATCCCGGCCTCTTTCGCCAGTTTTAGAACCTATACAAAAGTGTCAGGTAGTGAAAAATCGGGAAAGCCATCGCAGTGGAAAAAAATAAAAAGAGTTGGAAACGGTCGGTTTTAGAGTGGGCGTTACTGATTGGGGTTTTTGTGCTGCTGAATGTGACGGGCTGGAATAGGCCGATCAGCACTTTTTTGCATCGCGCCGCGTTCGCCGTTGGATTGTTTCAGCCCAAAATTCCCAAGTTAGACAGCGCGCCGGTTGAAGCGGATTTGAATATGCCGCTCCGAACCCTGAGTGGGGAATCTGCGAATCTTGAAGATTTTCGGGGCAAAACGGTTTTCCTGAATTTCTGGGCGACCTGGTGCCCGCCCTGCCTTGCTGAGCTTCCGGCAATTCAGGGGCTTTTTGAGATGATGCAGTCTGAAAACGTTTCAATTGTCACCGTTGCGACAGACCAGAGTTTATCTCAGGTAAAAGATTTTCTCAATGACCGTCCATACACATTCCCAGTCTACCGCTTGGCTGGAAGCGTGCCGAAAGCGTTTTTGAACAATACTATCCCGGCGACATTTGTGATCGACGCGGAGGGACGAATCGTTTATAGAAAGTTGGGGATGGCGGACTATAGCAGCGAACAGTTTAAAGATTTTCTGCGTTCCACCGCTCAAAAGTGACGGTCACTCCTGCAATTTCTTCAGCATGTCCTTGGCGTTTTGATTGCTCGGATCTAATTCGAGCGACTTCTTGTAATACTTCTCAGCTTCAGGTTTATTGCCCGATTCGCCGACGTGACAATGCGCGCAATCAACGCCAAGCGCGCGTGCAAACTCGCGCATGGGGAAGCGCAGTCGTGCGCCGGGCCAATCCTTTGGCAAAACTTGCAAATTCTCCGCCTTTTCCGGCCACGTCAACCGTCTTGGGCTTGAGAGATTTTGGGTTGGGAGGAAATAACAATGAGCGCAATAGCAGAGCCGGTCGTTTTTCGCAGCCTAGTGATCTCCTTATTTCAAATTGGACGGTTTTCACAAGAATCTTGCAAAACAGAGCATTGCACAAAAAAGACCAGTTGGCAAGGAAAATGATCGAAGAAAATATCAAAAAGCGCTTGTCTGCTCAAGGCTGTCCGGCTTCCGGCGTACCGTCCGACCAGTGCGGTACAGGAATCAAAATTGTGGTCATAATTTCATTTTCGCCGTCGAATGGCACGCCCGGCGCGAATTGTCCAATAGCGCCCAATTCAAAATAGGTGGCGTTAGGTATGTAAAGCATAATATGCGGCCGCCAGTGTCCGATAGCGTCGCCGAGCATTTGATTTTTTGACATCATAAACGCCAACGCGCCGTTTTCAGGCGCTTTCAATTTCCCCAAACCGTAGGCTTTCAAGATTTCTTCACGCATCCGCTCTTTCGAGAGGCCTTTTAGGGCAAGATTCGTCCGCATCGTGTCTTGCGGCAGAACCGTGCGCACGGCGGCGGGATTATAACAAATAGGATCGATGTGTTTCGGGTTCCAGAATTCCGGATTCGCCCACGGGCCGGTGAAAGAGCGTAAAACAAGACAAATAAAACCGTTCGTTCCTTCCACAGCCACTTCATAGCCGTTCTTGGTTAAAACCATCACCGTCGCATCGGCGGTGATTTCAGCGTGAGCAGAACTGCGCGCAATTTCGATTTCCCGCATCCGATCTTTCATCAGGTACGCCTCAATCGGCGCCATTTTTTCATAAGGATTTTCCGCTTGGCCGAAAACGTCCGCTGCAAATATGTAAGTAAGAATTAGAAAAACAGATAACTTTCGTAATTTTATCATTTGACTCTTCTCCGAAAAAGAATGTGTTGACTTGGCCAAATCGACGACAATTTTCCAACCGTCGTTTGACTCTCTTTTCCAAAATCGCAAATAATGACTGGTCTCGATTTTCTATTCTTCAAGTTTGATTTGATATGAGTCGCAGGTATTGCATAGCTCGCCTGAGCTTGCAACGTCTCTTGCGATTGGCGTCCATGAAAATATGCCGCCGTCGCTGTGGCTTTTTCGAATTTTATCCAGATTGATTGTCGGAAAAACCACCAAGAAAGCAATCAAACGCTTTTTCATTATTCTTTCCAAAATTCAAAAAAAGCGGCAGTCAGACTGGTTCTCTCGTTTTCTTTTTTCGCCGACCGCCGCTTGCCCCTCCGATTCCACCGCGCTTCTCAAAAAGCTAGCCAACATTTCGGCTTCGAATTACTTCTTCGTCTCCGCCGGATTTGATTTCGGCACGACGATCAGCAGCGCTCCGGGTTGACCTTCATTAAGCACATAAACGTGATCCGGGCTGTTAAAATGCTCCGGCAAAGCGCCAATGTCTGAATTCTTCAAGTACGGCGCGTAAAACATCACGTGCGGCGGAAATACCTGCGACTCTTTGCCGGTCTTGTGGTCATGCCTGACAAAATCAGCGGAGAGCATGTAGGCCACGCCCGACCTGCGCGGCGCGATCAGCTTGCCTGATTTGAATTCCTTCGCAATAATCTTCTGCGCTTCTTGAAGCTTTTTGCCTTGAGCAATCAGCTCGGCGCGGCGGAAATCCGCCTGCATCAAAGTTTCGGCGCCTTCCTGATCATAAGCGTACGGCGCGATAATATCGCCGAAGCGCACCACCAGACAATGAAAGCCGTTCGTCCCTTTTCGGACTTTGGCATACTTGCCGTTTTCAAGCACATAAACCGTCGCATCCTTGCGCAAATGCACCGGCGCTGCGCTCAAAGCCATGGCGATTTCCTGATCGCGAGGCATGGGCTTGATATTTTTGGATTCAATAGTTTCTTCCGTTGGCATTGAAGCCGGAAAAGAAAAGGCTGAGGCCAGAACGATTGCAAGTAAACAAACAAACGACGACAAGAATTTCGACGCAGCAGGTTTAAAAGCTTTCATGACGAATTTCTCCCTGGTTTTGAGATTCAAAAATAAATTGATCTATCGGCGGCCGTCGTTTAGACGTTTGGGCGGGAGAAAACGGATAAAAAGGATGTATTTAAGTGAGGCGTGCGGTAGGGGTTCAAAATCTTGAACTCCTACGACATGTTGTACATCGCTATGCAAGTTTTCTGTTTTTGGACAGTCCCGGTTTTGAAGACGGTAACATCAGTAAATAACGTTTGCTGAGTCACGAAGCGTTGCTCCCTGGCGTCAGTTTTTGTTCATCTTCAAGTGTGAATTCATATCATTCAAAGCGACGTCGCGAAAAAGCCCTGCGATTTGGAAGACGGCGCGGCGCAGCGGCCCGGCTCTAGAAAGAGAAAGATTGGTCATCGCCGCTGCGGCAACTTTGCCGCTTGGAACTAAGAGTAGGAATGACGATCCGCCGGGCGAAGAACCGCCATGATGAAGAACGCGGAGTGAATCGGCGGAGCCAAGCAATTCAGCAACTTTCTGCACCCGCCACCCCAAAGCATATCCTTGCGGATTGGCCGCGCCGTTGGCAAGCGGAATTGGCGCAATAAGAGAATCGCATAAAACGGACGAGACGACGCGATCAGTCAAAAACGCGCCTCCCATGCGTACCAAATCTGTCGGTGCGGTCAGAATTCCCCCGCCAGCCCATTTGTAGCTTGGATTTGGCCCTTCCCAATGGAAAAGCCGCCCGCCGATCGCGGTATATGGAACGGCGCGCTCTGGATCTTCTTGAGAAAAGTCATCCGGGCGAGTGTCCTTCATTCCCTGCGGTCGCCAGATTGTTTCGTTGACAAGATCAAGAAAGTCCTTGTTCGCCGCTTTTTGCAAAACGGCGCTCAACAGCGTAAAACCATGCGTTGAATATTGAAATCCTGCGCCCGGTTCAAAAAGCAGAGGATCATCTCGAAATATTTCCAGTGCTTCTCCAACGGACGCATATTGACGGGAAGAAAATTGTTCGGCGAAAAAACCCGTTTCTCCTGGAGCGGCGTAGTGACGAATCCCGGCGGTGTGCGCCCCTAGTTGACGCGGTGTAAACGCCCAGCGCTTTTCTGGAAAATTCGGCAAATATTCATGAACCGGCTTGTCCAAATCCAGCTTTCCGGCAGCGACGAGCTTTGCAGCTACAAGGCCGGTCATGGATTTTGAAACACTTCCCGCTCGATAGCGCGTTCCGAGTCCCGCCGCCTTTTCAGCGCTTACGTCTGCCCAGCCAAATGCTGCGCTCCAAATCAGTTCATCGCCAACACTGACAGCGATGGATACGGACGGCAGCTTGAGTTCCCGGCTGACATTTTTGAACAAAAAAGTCGCTGAATCCGCCGCCGCGCGATACTGCGGTGATGCGACGGTTTCCGCCTGCAGCTTCGAAGCGTTCACCGGAACGGACGGTCTGGTGATCCAGCATCCGCCAATCAGCAGAACCGAGACAACAACCAACCTTAGCAAGGTTTTAAGCCCGCGCACGAACCATGTTTTGGCGTCACTCATCATCAACCCGTCATTATGTAAAACAATTGTCAGCGTCTCTATACCCGACATTCCGCACACAAGAATTGGAGATGGAAATCATTTCTTTCTCTCATTAGCGCCGTCCTTCAGGGCGGTGACAAAAGCGTCCTTTCCCCCCTTCTCCGCGCAAGCGCGGCGGGGAGAAGAAAAGTGTGATTTTACCAAAACCCCGGCTTGAAAGCCGGGGCTAATGAGAGGCAAACGCTCATCAGGCGCAAAAAATGTCTTGCAGCCGCACTAAAATTGTCGAAAAAGTGCTCTTTCAACAAATGAATTCAAATGCGACAATTGATGTGCGGAATGTCGGCTATACATTTTCGTTTTCAAAACCCAGATAAAAGCGCCGCTTTACCAAAGCCGATTGTTAGTCTTACAATAACCAGATGATCAAACTTGTGAGGCCGCCCGGATCGATGAAAATGCTAAAGCTCAGAATGATTGAAAACATTTCATAATGCTCCATTTTGATTTTGGGATTACACTTTTTGTGTAGGTTTCTGATGTTGGCGAAAGAGGCCGGAATTGTCATGCTGAAAGCATCTTTTTTGATCCGTACCCTTGAACTTTTGAGCATGATCTGTACTGGGCGATAACAAAGATTCTTCCAGAATGACAAAACGGGACCTTTAGACGGCTCGAAAATGCAGTATACAAAAAAGTGTCAGGTAGAGCGTTTCAATTTAAAACCATGACCAAATCCAACCAGTTATACCGATTGGTTCAATATAAATCGCGTAGTCTAAAACAACCTGTGTCAACGTAAAACCGATCATGACTTTCATCCTTGCTTTAAGTATTTTTGCATTTTTTTCGTCAGTGCAATGCTTCCCGGAGCGTTCATAATTTCCTGCACGGCTTTGGGGTCGATGAAAGTCACAATCCACGAAAACGGACGATTCTGTCCCGTCAAAAGCGGCAGCCAAGCCGGACGCTTTTGATCTCTCATGCCCAACAAGCCAAGCTCTTCCCTCGAAACGTTAAATCCAAAATACATGATGTGGGGATGTACGGGAATGACGCCGTCGCCTGCGCCGGGCAAGAAATTTTTACCTGTGTTTGCACCCACGCGGTTTATTGGCGACAGCATATAAATCACGCCAGGCTTTGAAGGCGTTTCGTATTTTCCTGTTGCATAACCATTGCTGATAATTCGGTTCAATTCTTCCAAACTCTTGCCTTGCGCGCGCAGCTTTGCATTTTCAAGGATAACTTCAAGGTACACGCGCACAGCTTCCGGGCTCAAGCACATTGGTTCAAAAGCGCCTTCTTGAATACCGAAATCGGGGCGAGTAACGATGCAAATAAAACCGTTTTTGCTTTCCCGCACTTGTGCGTAGCCGTTTTTCTCCAGCACGTAAACGCCCGCTTCCGCACGCAAATGTTTTGGCGCCGCGCTCAATGCCAGCTCAACTTCCAATTCACGCGGCAGAACTTCGATTTCGCTGTCGCGCTTGCTTTCTCCGGCCGCCGCCAGCGCAACGCCAATCAGTACAAAAAATGTGGTTAAGGTTTTGAGAAACAGCTTGTTGTACATGTCGCCTCCTTTGGTTATGAAATCAATCGTTTAAACCGTTAAATCGGAACAGTTCTCTGACTTCTAAAACCCCCTTGTATCGCAAATGCGGGTTTGTCGAAGCGATTTTGACGGCTTCGTCCATGTTCTCCGCTTCAAGCAAAATGTAGCCCCGCAGATCACCGCACTGCGTTTCCGCTTTTCGATCAATCACTTCAAGTCTATTCGCGGCGGGCCGGATTATGCGCCCGCTTTGCTCCAGCTTTGTACCGGACGCGAACCGCCCGGAAGCCGCCGTTTCGCCGACCCACTGGCTATAAACGCGCGTGCGCACCGCATCATTTTCCGTCATCGCCTCCGTGTCGTAAATGAACAGTGCGAAAACCGGTTTGGAAGACTTTTGCGGCGTCTGCGGTTCTTCCCGATTTCCAGCCCAGAATCCCGCCGCAAAAACAAGCGCCGCCGCCGCGAACGCCCCCAACGGCTTGAGAAAATAGGGGATGTAAGACGCAGAAGCGCTGCGCACCAGCCCTCTGCTTTTCAAAGCCGAAACGGTTTTGTCTTCGAGCGTTTTCGGCGGCGTTTTTTCGCTAAACAGTTTTTCTAAAACGGCTCTTTCCCGCGGTTGTAAGTCTTCGGGATCATTCATTTTTTCAGTCATAAAAATCTCCTGCTTCACCGGCGGTTTCCGGCCGCAAATAGCGGCGCATTGCTTTGCGCGCTTGCGAAAGCTGACTCTTGCTGGTGCCGGGTTGAACGCCAAGCAACAGCCCGATTTCCTTGTGCGTGTAGCCCTCGAGATCGTGCAAAATCAAAACCTGCCGATAGCCGTCGGGCAATTGATTGAAGGCGTTTTCCAGATCGATTGAATCGCCGTGTAATTCAGCCGGTTCATCAGAATCCCCGATCAACTCGTCAATGTCACAATTTTTTCGATTTTTTCGGCGGAACTGTTCCTGGCAACAATGCACGATAATCGAGTGCAGCCATGTTCGGAAACTCGATTGCCAGCGGAATTTCGGCAGATTTTGTACGGCGCGCGTCCAACCTTCCTGCACCGTCTCTTCTGCCAGCGCTTCGTCTCCATTCAACAGCCTGAGCGCCAGCCGATAAACGCCGGGCGTATATTTTCGATACAGGCTTCGAAACGCTTGTTCGTCACGTTTTTTGAGAAACGATCGGACGAGTTTCCGCTCTTCAAGCTTGTTCAGATATTGCGCAATACTGTTCATGCAATTTTAGAAAATGTTTCCCTTGAGCCTTGCTCCGGGATGCGATTTTTCGGCGAGCTATTATTGTATAGGGACTTTTGGGGGCTGGAAGGTTGTATGCGAAATTGAATTTGTGGAAAAAAACGAGCGGCGGCGATTACTCAATGGTAGACAATTGCGTCAGTTTCTCAACCAATGCTCGGTTGCGTTCTTGTATCTCGGTCATCCCTTGCGTGAAGGCGACGACGGCGCTCAAGTACCAGCGGTAAGGCTCGCGAAGAGTTTTTGATTCCGGTTCATAAAAAAACGTGCTGTCCTTGCCAAGATTCGGGACAATTTGCCGAGCGCTGAGATCGCGAAAATATTCCATCTTGGCGCGAAACGCTTCAAGGTTTTCATAGTACGCCTCCATTTGCAAAATAAAATCCACCTCCAAAACGTCGACGCCGCTGGACTGCAGCATGGCTTCCCACATGCCGCTGCGGAACGCAACGTCAAATCCGAGGTGATTTATCCCGGGAGCCTCGCCGTTTTTATATTTTTCCAGAAAACCGTCAAAAATGGACTTAATCTGCGGAACGCCTTTGTCAAGCCCTTCCTGCGTTGCCTTGAGGTCGGTCAACAAAGCGTCGACGATTTGCTGTCGCTTGTTTTCGATCTCTTGTTGCTTGCGGAAATCGTCGAGCATGAACGCTGCGTAAACGCCGGTAAAAACAACCAAAAGGTCGACGAGAATAGTTTTCATGCGCTGGCGATACATGGGACGCCCCTTGTTTTTGCGTGTTCACTACCTGACACTTTTTGTATAGCCTTCTAAGACTGGCGAAAAAGACCGGAATTGTCATGCTGGAAGCATCTTTTTTGACCCGACCCTTGAACTTTTGAGCATGATCTGTACTGGGCGATAACAAAGATTCCTTCAGAATGACAAAACTGGACCTTTCAACGGCTCGAGAAGGCGGTTTACAAAAAAGTGTCAGGTAGAGAGTTTGCGTGTGAATTTTTATGCGTTTTCGAAAAGTACGAAGGGGGGATTTTCTATCCAAGAGGAGCGTGGCGAGTTCAGGAAGAAGCGCTTCGGCGTCAAACGTCCAGTGTTTGATAAAATGAATCAAGGAATGCTATGCTTTTTCATATCTGAATCTCGGTCATTCTCGGGCAGGCGGGGGCGAGAATGACGCTTAACGGATGAGCCGGGGTAGTGGGCTCTCCAAAACCGTAATATTTTTTATGGCGTCACACATCATGTCGTACGACATGATGTGTCTCTCATTCGGAAACCATGCTTTGGGACAACCCCAAATTCAACGCAAACTTTCCGGAATCAGCGTCAGCAAATATTCGTGTAACGCCGCACCCGGCGAACCGAGCGAATCGACGCCTTTTACCAATTCCGTGCGCAGATCAAGCAGTCGCTCTTTTGACGCGCCTTTTTTTGCTTCACGGCGCAATTGAAGCTGGACAAGCTGTTGTTTGCCGTCGCGCGCGGGGCGGATAAAATCATTGATCTCGGAGCATTGCCAGCAGGCCCCGCTCTTGTTCACCAGCTCGCAGCGCTGCTCGTAAATCTCGGAAATGCGTTTGCGCGCCTGCGAAAGCGCGTACTTGACCCGGCCTTCCGTCTGCCCCAAAATCTCCATGATCTCTGACACTTTGAAAGTGTAGATTTCTTTCAAAATCAAGATCAATTGCTGCTCGATTTCCAGTGTTTTGGCGATGCAAGTAAAGCAATAATCGATGTGTTCCTGAAATTCATACGCTTCCGCCGGCGACTCCGCCACAATCTCGCGCATACGATTGACCTTCTCCGGCGAGGCCTGCGTATCTTCCCGGCAATGATCCTGCGAATCGACCTGCCAGCGCTGGCGCACGCGAAAATGATCCTTGGCCAAATTGGTGGCAATGGAAAAAAGCCACGTTTTCAGGCTCGACTTTCCGGCGAACCCGGCCAGATTGCGCAGCGCCTTCAGGTAAGCGTCGTGCGCCAAATCCTCAGCGTCCTGCCGGTTGGCGGTGAGACGGAAAAGATAGGACGTGAGCTTGGCGTGCAAATCCAGAAATTGCTCCTGAAACTGCTCCACCGAAATGGTTTCATATTTTTCAGCCATCTTTGGCGCTCCGAACTTAATTCGTTCAGCTTGTCATCCGGGCGAAGCGCGCAAATTTCCCTCTTTGAAGGGGACGGTTTTAAAGGGTAGGTTTTTGAAAAATTTAGCTCAATCCACTGTGTCATACTTGTCCCCGCCTGCGCGAGGATAAACTCCGGCGGGTATCCAGACAACGGCGCCCCAAAGCTGGATACCCGCCTGCGCGGGTATGACAAAAGCGGCGCTTTCGAGTAAAAAAGAAAAACCTATCCATAAATGAAGGAGCGGGGGGATGTTTGGGACTATTGCCATTTCGACAAAGTTGAAAAACATCCCCCTAACCCCCTTCAAAGGGGGAATTCCGGCGCTTTGCGCTTTTGCGGGAATGACCGCAAACCGAAGTTTCTGTTTAGACGAATAAACGCAAAAAATCGGATGGTTTTTGTGAAGAATGAGACGGGCGGATTTTAAAAAAATTTTGAGGCGCGCTAACGCGCGCGAGTGGCCGAAAGGAACGGCTTTGCACATGAGAACATTCACGACGCGACGACGATTTTTTCAGAGGGTGGAATAATCAACGCTCTGCTTTTTGAGAGTCGCTTCGTCTCGTATTCCACCTCCTAAAGAGTCAAATAACTCAAAGAGCCAAATGATCAAGATTGTCAGAAACGCACTGCACGAACGTAGCCGAAGACGAGGCCGTACCAATCGCAGTAGCCAAGATAGAAATAAACGTACCAGGCGCCCGACGACGCTTTGTCCGCCGTCCAAATCCAGGGCTGCTTCGCGTCGAAGATCGGATCGATGTACAAGCGCGCACTGCTGCGCCGGGGCTCCATCAACGACATCGCTTCCTCCAGCGTCGGTAAGCGCCAGTCGCTAAAGCCGCCGAATCGCTCCTGATTGAGCCGGTCAATGTATTTTTCCGCTTCGGCGTAGGTTAGCGCGCTGTCGGAGCCGGATTGCTGCCAGGTCAGACCAGTGGTCGCGTCATGAATCAACGCGCCGTTTTGCCGCCGCTGAAAGCGATTGTCCACGCCTTTGCCGTCCGGGTTTTCCCAACCTAAATCATATTTTCCTGTGTGCCAAAAATCGTATTGATCTAGAATCGCCTGAATATCGCTTTCAGCCAGCGTTCGCGGCTCTTTGCGCAGTGTAATCGCCGGGGGCGGCGGCGCGGTTGTGTCCGGGCTTGTTTTGGCGATGTTGCTGGGATATTCCTTGCCGTCGGTGCCCTCTGCGAGCACGCGGTAGTCGCGCTCTTCAGTCGGGAACGGCGTATCATCCACAAAGGTGGTGTCAAAGGATACGCCGATTTCGCGCTCGTCGCCAAAGATGGTGAAACGCTCCTGTTCCGGGCGCAGTTCGGGCGGTAAACGGGTCCATGAGAGTTTGACGTAGGTTCGTTCCCGCAAAACGATTCTCAGCGCGATTAGAGGATTGCCGGAAGCTTCGTTATGCGGCGCGGGAATGTCTAAAATTTCCGGCGATTTGTTGTAGCGCCGGGCAAAGGTTTCCGCGTCGAGCCGCTCAAGTTTTGCTTCAATGTCGCGGTTGCCAAAATATTCCTCGCCCGTTGCAATAAATTTATTGTAAGTGGCGACGCGCCGAAACTGGTTGCCCGCCTCATCAGTAATCACCAGAGCAAAATAAGGCTGGTAAAATTCGGGATCGCCAGGCGTGTAGAGCGGCAGGCTTTGCAGGCTGTACTCCAGTTCGTAAAAGGTCTCGCCGGTTTCGTCGGTGATACGGCGCAACGGCACAGGGATCGTCTTGGTCTCTCCGCGATAACGAAACGAAATCTCGGCCTTAATTTTTTGGTTGACGTCCGGATTGTCGTCGCTGAATTCTGCGAAGATATCTTTTCCCCCAAATGTGCCGTCAGAAATCGTTACCCCGGCTTCCGGGTCGCCGCGGTCGAAAACGATTTTACCGGCGGAAGTCATTTTCCCGAGATCGAACCCGAGCCGCAGTTCATGCACGGCTTCCGTGCGGGCGGAATCAGGAAACGCATCGGCGGGCAAGCGCCAATACCATTCGCCGTTTTCCTTGCGCGGCTTCACCGGCTCGCCGACCATGCGAAAACCGTCGATTTCGGCGAACAACGCTTTGTTCTTACGGGCGGCGTCATTGGCGGACCGCACGGTGATGATTTTGTCCGAGTGGAAGCTTTTGTCAGTCAAGACGAATTGTGGTGACCCGGCGTCGCAGGAGATTTTGTACGTTGTAATCAGTGCAGCAACAATCACAGCCGCCACCGGCAGCCAGAGAGCGAGACGATTATTTGTGTTTTGCTTGTCCGCCAATTTCGGCTTCCTGTTTTATCAACCGATCAGTTCCACTTCATTCTTTTCGAAATCAACGATCAATTTGGAGCCGATCATTTGCAGCATGGCCATCCCAATAATTTCATCGCCAAAGACCATTTCAATTTTCATTGGGTCGTTTTGCGTTTTTACCCAGCCTTCAAAAACCGGCAAATCCATCGTTTTTCCGGTCGCAAGCGCGAATCTCTCATAGCCCAGGAATTTAATGTCGAGCTTCGGCACAAGTTTGCGCGGCAAAACAATGAATCCCGTAAACCCCGTATCAATAATGAGCTCGAATTCTTTTTGGGTGGAGGCCAAGTCAACGTGCCCCTCGGCATCGGCTGCGGCGGATACGACGGGCTTGCGATTTTTGACGGCGCCTTTCAGTGCAGTCGTCACGCCTTGACCAAGCTTCCGCGATGTTCGTAGACGCCGGGGTAGCCAATGCGAATACAATAAAACACGGCCTCGGGGCGCTGTTGGCGGCCTTTTTTAACCGCCGTCATTGTATCGTTTCCGAGAAAATAATCGCCGCTGTCCGGATCAATGGCGGCGACCATGCCCTTGTTTTTTGCTTCTAGTGTTTCGATGCGCGTGATGAGCGCTTCGTCCGGTTTTTTGAGCCGGGGGATGGAATCTAAAGTCATCGTTCGCCTCTTCGTTTAGAGCATCAGACTTGTCAATCGACGCTCGTTTCTAAAACTTCGACCGCCGCCAAGAAATGTGCGGCGCTCATGCTGGAAAATATTAAACTTTTTTCTGTCAAAAGCCAAGTGTTTACTGGCACACCCGATTTTGCAAGGAACGGCTCTGCACATGAGAACATTCACGGCACGGCCTCAACTTTTTAGGGGGGTGGAATAATCAACGCTCTGCTTTTTGAGAGCCGCTTCGTCTCGTATTCCGCCCCTTAAAGAGTCAAATAACTCAAAGGGCCAGATGATCAAGATTATCAGGAACGAACGGCGCGAACGTAGCTAGGGACGAGGGTAAACCAATCGGGGCAACCATTGATGAAATTAATAGGCCAAGCTCCTGGCGACGCTTTATCCGCCGTCCAAATCCATTCTTGTTTCGCGTCAAAGACCGGGGCTATGTACAAGTCTTCCCTGTTTTTTTGAGGCTCCATCAACGACATCGCTTCTTCCAGCGTCGGCAAGCGCCAGTCGCGGTAACCCGCGAACGTCTTTTTGTTCAAATCTTTGACATAAGCTTCTGCGTTCTTATAGTTCAAATATTCGGACGAGCCTGATTGCTGCCAAGTCAGGCCGCTGGCGCGATCAAGCACCAACTTTTTGCCTTGTCGCTCGATCAGCTTAAAATCGTTGTCAAAGCCTTTCCCGCTTGAATTTTTACGACTATCAAAGAAACCGTGCCTAGCGAGCATTTGCTCTACATCGTCTTCAGAAAGCGTCCGGCTTTCTGTTCTGAAAATTGGTTGTAGCGGCACAGTTTTCTGGATTCCCGCCTGCGCGGGAATGACATTTGGCGGCGGATTTTCAGATTTTGGAACAGGTGTCTCAACAACAGGCTCCCGCGCAAGGATTCTCATGCCCAATGCGGCGCAGATTTGCTGCAAGCCCAAATCAAAATCCTTAAAAGGCGCGTGTAGGGTGCTGGCGAGAATGGGCGGGGTGGCGCGGCCATCGAGCAGGCAGGGGATGATCAATTTGCGCAGGGAGACGGCGTTGCTCCATTCCAGTTCCACCCAATGGGATTTTTCGGCGTGTTCAGACCAAACGAGCAGCAGGCAGGAACACCAGGCCAGCGCTTCACTAATACGCTTTGGCAAGTTGTCGCCCGCCCGGGCTGCGCTGTGGTCAACCCAGACTTCCGCCCCGGCCTGGCGCAGCTTTTCCTCGAGGCGGTAGACGGTTGGCTTGTCTTCCCAGGCGTGGCTGATAAAAACGCGCGGTTTCTGCGGCAATTTCTGTTTCCCCGTGTTCATGGTTCAAAATGATTGTTATGCGCGGGAAAATAATTGAATCGGGTAAAAATTCCAAGGCGAAACAGGTAGAGACGCGGCACCCCGCGCCCCTACGCAATCGTTTTGCGTACAGTCGGTTCGTAAAGCGAGCTTTGTGCACGGGATTTTTGTATCATGCCGCTTATGAAAAAAATCGTTTTTCTCGTTTTACTGCTGCATGACAGCGGGATCGATAGACTTTACGCGCAGACTGAACCGGCGGCGGACGGCCCGAATCGTCCGAAAATTGGGCTGGCGCTGAGCGGCGGCGGGGCAAAGGGCTTTGCCCACATCGGCGCTTTGATGCAGCTCGAAGAATACGGCGTGCCCATCGATTTTATCGCCGGAACCAGCATCGGCAGCATCGTCGGCGGCCTGTACGCCGTCGGTTACACGCCCGCGCAGATGGATTCGATGATCCAGGTCACCGACTGGGTCGAGCTTTTTACCGGCGCGGCGGAACGGCGGCGACTGACAATGGCCGAGAAGCCGTGGGATTCGCGCTACATGATCACCCTGCCCATTCGTCGGCGTTCGGTGCAATTGCCCTCCGGTCTGCTGACGGACTGGAAAATCACCGCGCTGCTCTCCAAGCTGACCTGGCCCGCGCACAATATCACGGACTTCAATCAATTGCCTATTCCTTACGGCTGCGTCGCGGCGGATATTGAGACTGGCGAAGCGATTTTTATCCGCTCCGGTTTTTTGGCCGAAGCGATGAAGGCGAGCATGGCCGTGCCCAGCGTAATCCCGCCGGTGATTCGCAACGGCAGGAAGTTGGTCGACGGCGGCCTGAGTCGAAACCTGCCTGCCGACGACGTGCGCAGCATGGGCGCGGACATTGTGGTCGGCGTGGACGTTAGCGCGCGTCCGAAAAGCAACGCTGAACTCAGCTCTCTTTTCGATTATGTCAATCAAATTTTGGCGTTGCACATGGACCAATTCACGCGCGTGCAACGGGAGAATTGCGATATTTTGGTTACGCCTCAGCTTGGCGAACTGCGGTTTGCCGCTTTTAACAACACGACCGATCTGATCGAGCTGGGGCGCAACGCCGTTCGTGCGCAAGAAGGCCCAATTTTGAAGCTGCTGGATTCGCTGGCGCAGTTTCAGGATTTTCAAGCGAAGCCCGTCAAAATCCAGCCATTGCAATTAGATTCGTTGTTGGTCAAAAATATCGAGATCAACGGTTTGCGCCACGTTTCGAGCGGCCTGGTGCGCGCGGAATTAAACATCGACGCAGAGCAATGGATCACCCGCGACCAACTCATGGCTGGCGTTGAGCGGGTTTACAATTCGCAGTTTTTTGAGCAGGTTATTTATCGCACAACGCGGCTGGGCGACGGCGTACGACTCGTGCTCGATCTCAAGGAAAAAAACACCGCGCTCTTCCGCCTGGGCGCACGTTTTGACAGCCGCAATGAAGCGTCGTTTCTCTTCAACACGACTTTTCGCAATCTCACCGGGCACGGCTCGGTCTTGTCTTTTGATCTGGCGCTTGCCGGGAGGTCGGCGTTTGACGGGACTTACTTCGTACACACGGGGATTTTTCCCGGCCTCGGCGTGCGGCTCAATGCGCGCTTCAATGAAAAACCCATTGATTTTTACGCCGCCGGAACCCGCGAGCTTCGAATCCGTGGGCAAGAATATGCCGGAGAAATTTTTGTCGGCTCGCTCTTTTCCAGCAAGATTCTTTTCGGCGCCGGGCTCAAGGGCGAAATCGACCGCACTTTTCCAGACATCGCGCCAACGAGCTATCAGGACACAACGCGCTACATTGGCGCGGTCTTTAGCCTGTTTCAGTGGGACACGTTTGACAGAACTGATTTTCCACGCGTGGGTCATTCATTAAAAATTCAGGGCGAGTACGCTTCCAAAAGCCTGGGTGGCGACACGGATTTTCGTCGCATCGCCTTCGACTGGCGGACGGCGATTCCCTTCAGTCGCAAAGTTTCGTTATTGACGCGTGTGCAGGCCGGACACATTGCGACGGACAAATTGCCGTTTCAAAAACAGTTTTTCCTCGGCGGCGTCGATTCGTTTGTTGGCCTGCGCACGGATGAAATTTTTGACCGCAACATGCAGGCCTTTATGATCGGTCTGCAAATCGAGCCGTGGAAACGCCGGTACCTGATTTTGCGCTACAACGCCGGAAACGTCTTCCCGGATTGGCGATTCACCCAGCCTTGGCGGGAGTTCACCTCCGGCGTCGGTGTGACGCTCGGGGTGCAAACGCCGCTTGGCCCGGCGGAAATCAGCTTTGTCTACAACCGCGTCGCCGGGCTTTCAACGCCGTTCAATCTTGGATATAAATTCTGAGAGACTGTTTTAAAAGTCCCGTAGGATGCTTGATAATAGCCAGACAATTTATCGCCAGGGACGATTGAGGCTGGAAACGCGATAAACTTTCAACCGTCCCTGACGGGACTCGACAAAAAACAAAACGTCATCTTCCCCGGAAGTTCACTTCCGGGCTACTTTCGACCGTCCCTGTGGGACTTTAAAAACAGCTTCTGAACAGCATGGGACTTTGGAAAAGAAAATATCTAAAGGCTATCATCTGGTTCCGCCGGAGAATTCCTGCGGTGTATCGCCGGTTTAAGGCAACGGAGTATACTTTTCTCGTCGCTGTGGCTGTGCTGATCGGGTTGCTTGCCGGGGGCTGCGCCGTCGCCATTCGCGAACTCATTTCCTGGACAAATCTGTTTCTTTGGGGTGACCAAACGCTGACGGTTGACCTGCTCCGACAAACTCCTTTTTGGCAAATCCTGCTCGTTCCCGCACTCGGCGGACTGTTCGTCGGTCTCATCATTCATTTTATCGCCGCCGAGATCAAGGGCTCCGGCGTTCCGGAAGTGATGGAAGCCGTTGCAGTGCGGCGCGGCGTCATGCGGGCGCGGGTGGTTTTCGCAAAACTGTTCGCCACTTCAACTTACATCGGCACGGGCGGTTCGGTCGGTTATGAAGGCCCTGTGGTGCATATCGGCGCTTCGGTTGGCAGCGCCATCGGTCAGTTTTTGCGCGTCAACACGCGGCGCGTACAAACGTTTGTCGCGTGTGGCGCGGCTGCGGGGATTGCCGCCGCTTTTAATGCGCCTATTGCCGGAGCGCTGTTTAGCGTTGAGGTGATTTTGGGGGATTTCGCCGTGCCGCGTTTCAGCCCTATCGTTATCTCTTCAGTTGTCGCAACTGTTGTTTCGCGCAGCTATTTCGGCGACGCGTTGGCGTTTTCGGTGCCGGAATATCAACTTGCCAGTTCGCAAGAACTTTTGTTTTACGCCGTGCTTGGCATTTTAACCGGCGCGGCGTCGGTTGCATTTATCAAAAGTCTCGAGGGGGTTTCGTCATTTTTTGCCAAAATAAAAACGCCCGTCTATGTCCACACAGCGCTGGGCGGCCTGCTGATCGGCGCCATCGGCCTGTTTGCGCCGCACGTTCTGGGCGACAGTTATGAAACGCTCGACAAGGCGTTGCACGGCGGTCTGCTTTGGCAAACAATGCTGCTTTTGGCGTTTGTAAAATTGGCGGCCACGTCGTTGAGTCTGGGCTCGGGCGGCTCCGGCGGGGCGTTTGGGCCGTCGCTTTTTCTCGGCGCCATGCTGGGCGGCATGTTTGGGCAGCTCGTTCATAGCTTTTATCCAGACGCAACGGCGCCGTCCGGAGCCTACGCGTTGGTCGGCATGGGCGCGGTGGTCGCCGCGACGACGCATGCGCCGATTGCGGCGATTCTGATTATTTTCGAAATGACCAACGACTACAACATTATTTTGCCGCTGATGATTTCGTGCATTATCGCGACGCTTTTGAGTACGCGCCTGGAAAAAGAATCGATTTTTACCATCAAGCTCATCAAGCGCGGCGTTGATTTGCGCAAGGGGCGAGACGTCAACGTTTTGAAATCGATCAAGGTCAAAGACGTGATGAATACGGACATCGAGACTGTGCCTGCCGGCATGCCTTTCAAAAACTTAATGCGATTGATGATCGAAAGTCCGAGACCTGAATTTTTCGTCACCTCGCCGCAAAACGATTTTCTTGGTGTGATTACATTGACACAAGTGCGCGAGGCCATCGACGAGCAGGATGAGCTAAACGACTTGCTCGTGGCGCACGATTTGATGAAGCCTGACGTCCCCTGCGTTTATCCGACGAACACGCTGAACCACGCCATGAAGATTTTCGGCAAGGAAGACGTGGATATTCTGCCGATTATTTCGAAATCGGGCCCGCCGACGCCCATCGGCGAGATTCGGCGCAAGGACGTGATCGAGGCCTACAACAGAGAAATCGCCCGCCTGGACGTCACGGCTGAACTGGTTGGCTCGATGAAGTCGCTGGACGAAGAGCACGACGTTGATTTCGTGGACGGCTACATGCTCTCTGAAGTCAACGCGCCGTCGGAATTCTGCGGACGGTCGTTGCGCGCCTTGAACCTGCGCGCCAGATACAATATTCAGATCATTCTCATCAAACGCGCCGGGTCGAGCGGACGGGAGCACAGCATTGTCCCGCAGCCGTCCGAGAGATTGCGCGAGGAAGACAAAATTGTCGTCGTCGGGCCGCGAAAACAGATTCAGATGTTGAAGAACTTATAAGCCTGCACGCCAACTATAGGAGTGAGGCTGCTCCAAAGTATGGTTTATAAATGATCGACTTACTGCGTGTAAGGGTTCAAAATCTTGAACCCCTACGACATGTTGTGTAGTGCTTTAAAAATATTATGTTCTGATGTTACGAGACAGCCGTGACGCCGTAGAAACTCTCGTCAAAGTCATTCCCTCGCAGGCGGGAATCCAGTCAATCGCGCGCAGCCCCTGGATTCCCGCCTGCGCGGTAATGATGTAAAAGTGACGTTTTTCAGGTGCTATTGGGTAAATTTTTTCTAAAACCAGGATCGTCTTGCAAACGAAACAACGAAAATTCTGGGGCTGGGGTTATGAAGGCGTGGAGATAGACAAGAAACTATTTTCGCGCCTCAAGAACATGCTGCGCGTCGGTTTGGGACAGATTAGGTTTCAACACATTTCGCCGCCGGGAATGGGTGAAATCTCGATTTGCGCGCCGCGTTTCCGTTTGCCTGAAAATTTGAATTCATGGTGTTCGAGCGACAAACGAGATCGCCTAAGCCGCTGCTACGGCAAGTCTTATCGTGACACAATTCGCGCGTTAGATCGACGTTTCGACAATCCGCCAGACTACGTCGCCTTCCCGGAGAATGAAAATCAAATCGCTGATTTGATGGAATTTTGCGGTCGCAAAAGAATCGCACTCGTGCCTTTTGGCGGCGGCTCCAGCGTGGTCGGCGGGGTGGAGCCAACACAAGCGATGGGGTATCGCGGCGTTGTAACGCTTGATTTGCAGCGCTTCAATCGTGTGCTTGAAATTGACGACGTTTCCCGAGCGGCGAGAATGCAGGCAGGATTATTTGGTCCGGCGGTTGAAGCTGCGCTCAAACCGCAAAATCTCACCTTGCGTCATTTCCCGCAGAGCTTTGAATTTTCCACTCTCGGCGGCTGGCTCGCCACGCGTTCCGGCGGGCATTACGCCTCGGTTTACACCCACATCGATGAATTTGTTGAGTCAATCAGAATGCTTACGCCGCAGGGCGTTTTGGAAACGCGCCGCCTACCCGCTTCCGGCGCCGGGCCTGATCCGAATCGAATAGTTTTAGGCTCGGAAGGCGCGTTCGGCGTGATCACCGAAGCATGGATGCGATTGCAAAATATGCCCAAATTCAAGGCTTCTGCCGCTGTGCGTTTTCGGGAGAGCAAGGCCGGAATTGCCGCGACCCGAGAATTGAGTCAATCCGGTCTGCACCCGACCAACTGTCGCCTCATTTCAAAGCTTGAAGCCATGAGCGGCGGCTTGGGCGACGGCAAAAGTACGGTGCTGATCCTCGGATTTGAATCGCACGATCATGCCTTGGACGCCTGGATGGAGCGCGGCTTGGCGATTTGTAAAAAACACGGCGGCGTCTGGGACAAAGTGCGAGCGGCAGATCAACGCAAAGACGCGGCGCCGGAGGATCAATGGAAAAAATCCTTCTTATTGGCGCCGTACATTCGCGACGAGCTGGTCATGCTCGGCGTGATCAGCGAAACGTTTGAGTCTGCCGTGACCTGGGATCGATTCGACGCTTTTCACAAAGCCGTTTTGGACGCAGTGAATAATGCGATCAAGTGCGTTAGCGGACGCGGGATCGTAACGTGGCGTTTCACGCATGTTTACCCGGACGGCGTTGCGCCGTACTACACGGTTATTGCCAAAGGCAAGCGCGGCCAGGAATTGGCGCAATGGACGGAAATTAAAGCCGCAGCTTCCAAAGCCATTTTAGACAATGGCGGCACGATTACGCATCATCATGCCGTCGGGCGAGATCATCGCGACGGGTTCCGGCAAGAAGCGTCGCCGCTTTGGAGTAAGGGGCTTGCGCAATTGAAGTCCGTTTACGATCCTCAGGCGATTTTGAATCCCGGGGTTTTGCTTGGATAGCATCGTAGGGGTTCAAAATCTTGAACCCCTACAAAAACAAATGGAGAAAATCTTTGCAAACTCGAACAATAAAACCCGCCGCCGGCTTGCGCGGACAGGTCGTCATCCCCGGCGATAAATCTATTTCTCACCGTGCGTTGATGCTTGCGGCCATTGCCGAAGGCGATTCCGTCATTCGTGATTTATCCACTGCGTACGACGTGCAAAATACCGCCGATTGCCTGCGAAAGATGGGCGTTGAAATCTCAGAAAATGACTTTGCCCTCGTTGTGAAAGGGAAGGGACTGCATGAACTCGAACTGCCGACGGGCGTTTTGGACGCCGGAAATTCCGGCACGACGATTCGCTTGCTCGCCGGAATTCTGGCTGGTCAGTCTTTCACATCCACGATCGATGGCGACGAGAGTTTGCGCCGCCGCCCGATGAATCGCATCATCCAGCCGTTGCAGCAAATGGGCGCGACCATTACCAGTGAAAACGACGGTCGAGCGCCGCTCACCATTCAAGGCGGCGCACTTTCTCCGCTGACTTACGAAATGACCGTCGCTTCGGCGCAGGTGAAATCGGCGGTTTTGTTGGCGGGGCTTTACGCCAAAGGCCAAACGTCGGTTATGCAACCAGCCGTGAGCCGCGACCACACCGAAAGAATGCTGCGTTTTATGGGTGTGGAAGTCGAGAACCTGAAAAATACTGCCCGCGTGACGCCAGGGCAGTTGCAGGGAAAAGATTTGACCATCCCCGGCGATTTTTCTTCGGCGATATTTTTTATGTGCGCCGCATTCATGCTGCCGGAAAGCGAATTAACGCTGCGCAACGTTGGGCTCAATCCGACGCGCAGCTATGCGCTGAAAATTCTGCAGCGGGCTGGCGCGCATATTTTGATCGACGATTTTTCGGTAAAAAATAATGAAGAGATCGCTGATCTGAACGTGAGAACGAGCCGTTTGCAAGCGTTCGAGATCAAAGGCGCTGAAATCCCGCTGGTGATAGATGAGATTCCGATTCTCGCTGTTTTGGCGACGCAGGCGGACGGCGTGACGCGCATTCGCGACGCAAAGGAACTGCGCGTGAAAGAGTCGGATCGAATCCGAGCCATTTGTGAAAACCTGACAAAAATGGGCGCACAAGTTGAAGAATTTGAAGACGGGCTTGACGTCACCGGCCCGACGGCGTTAAAAGGCGCTGAAGTCGCTTCTTTCGGCGATCATCGCATCGCCATGGCTTTCGCGGTGGCGGGATTGGCGACGGAAGGGGAGACCGTGATCAAAAATGCTGAGGCCGCCAGCGTTTCATTTCCAGAGTTTTACGATATTTTGGATCGGCTGCGTCTTTGATCGTAACGCGGCTGAAATGCAAAAGCTTGCACCTCTACGACTTCGAATAGAACTTGTCTTTCACCCAATTCTGCGGGTTGTTTCGAATATATTCGGAAATGGTTCTCAAGGATTTTTCGTTACGGATGGCGTGAACATGAAATTGTTCTTGCCAGGCAAAATTCGGATGAAGTTGCACGGCGTTTTCGGCGACCATTGTTTTGTAATTTCGGAGTAGATGAACCAGGCTTTTGGGCGTGTAATCTAAAGAACCCCGAGGCGTTGCTTTTCGTTGACGCCCCGCAGATGGTCCATTCCGCTTCTTGTCCTCAAGAATAACGATAGCGTGAAAATGGTTCGGCATAACGACAAAGGCGCCAAAAGTCAAATTCTTGTCTGCGCGATTTGCGCAGGATTTCAGCCACCCTTCTTGGGCGATTTGGCCTTCCCGCGATAATTCCATCACACCGCCGCGAATCTTTCCGAAAAAATGCTTCATATTTTTTGTGCATATTGTGACAAAATAGGCGGACGTTAGATTATGGCTCCGGTGTGGAGCGTTTTTGTTTCTGATACGGGGTTTACTCACTACTTTCGATTCGAGTTAGACCTTGATTATATTTTTGAAAATAGTTAAACGAAATCGAATCGAGACCTGCGGAGACGCGACGCGTCCTATATCGCAAACTTCTCGATTTTGACCCTGACGTTTTTGTGATAGGGCGTTTTAGCTAACGGGTCGGAATGATGCGCCGAAGTCAGCGAATTTGCCGCTGCGCCGATTCGCATCTCATCATCTTCTCCAGGGTAGTCCAGGCCATAGCCGTGCGGCATGGAGACCAGTCCCTCGGGAACTTCGTCGGTAATTTTGGCAACAATCTTGACTTCCCCGATTTCAGAACTGCATGTCACCCATTGATCCGTTTCAACGCCCAACTCGTTTGCGTCAACCGGGTTGATTTTGAGGGCGCCGGCCTTGTCGGTTTTGCGCGATTCCGGATTGCGCAGAATTGTATTTGCGTTATAAGCGCGCCGCTCGCCCGCGATCAAATTGAACGGATATTCCCGAGCTTTTTTCTTATCAAGCGCCTCTTTTTTCGGTAAGGCGTTCAACCATTCCAGCATTAGCGGAATGGCAAGGCGGACTTTTTTGTCTTTGTGGCGAATGAGTTTCCAATGATCTTCATGGCGATGAATGCTGATGAGCGTACCGGAAGGACTCGTCAATACTTTCTTGAAAAGACTTTCTCCGAGAGAATAGCCCTTTCCTTGCAACCCCGCCCGTCGAACTTCTTGGGGATATCTTTTAGCGTAGCGATGCGCCGCCATCCAGAGAACGGCGGCCGCATCGGCATTGTCTGGAAGGGCGCGTCCCAAAGCGCTCTTGAGTACCAATACTGCGTATTTTTTCCATTTTGGGCGCACGGAAAAGGTGGTCGCGAGCGCTAATGGGAAAATGCGGAGTTGGGGAAGTCGCCGATCAAGTTTTGCGAGGATTCTTAGCACGGGGAAAGACTTGGGCAGCTCGCCCATCGCCGTCACCAGACGATGGTGAATTTCAGGCTCTGGCAGCGTGTTTTTCAAAGGCGGCAAAATTGGCCGTCTGAGGTGGAAAAAATTCTTGGGAAACTCCAGATTGAAAAAAGTCGCCTCATATTTCTCGAATTGAGAAGCCGCCGGAAGAACATAATGCGCCGCTTTTGCCGTTTCCGTCATCGCCACGTCAATCACGACCATAAGATCAAGTTTTTTATAGGCTTTGCGTTGCGCCGGAATATCGGCGTAGGACGACAATGGATTCGCACTTTCAATAATCAAGGCGCGTAATCTTTTGGGATGATCGCTGTCAATTTCCAGCGGCAAAATATTGGGCGGGAAGAGTTTACCAATGCCTTTCATGCTCGTAACCTGTGTCGTGACGCCTCCTTCTTCCGGCTCTTTTGAATGGCCGACGAGCGGCAGAAACGCCGTATGCAAACAATTGGTTCCTTCCTTGCCAAAATTACCTGTAATTAAAAAAAGCAGTCTTGCGAGATAAGCGTTGAGCGTACTGTTTTCACTTTGTTCAATGCCCAAATCCGAACGAATCGCCGCTGTTTTCGCCCCGGCAAAACCGCGCGCGACTTTGCGAATCTGATCCGCCTCAACGCCGCTGATTTCGCTGTACGCTTCGACGGGAATTTCCAGAAAGTGCGGCTTGATCGTCTCAAAGCCGACCGTGTGTTGGGCGATGAACTTTTGGTCTTCCAGGTTTTCCTGAATGATAACGCCCAGCATGGCGGCGAGCAAGAAAGCGTCCTTGCCCGGCGCGACCTGCAGAAAAATATCCGCCTTTTTCGCCGTTTCCGTTCTACGAGGATCAATGACCACAAGCGTTCGGTCTGGATTTTTTGATAGATTGAAAATCGTCGGTCGGGCCTTGGGCAACCCGTGCGATTGCACCGGATTGGCGCCGATAATCATGACATAGTCCGCCTCGGCGACGGCTTCGCAGTAATTGGTATTTTGCCTGCCGAACAAGTGGCCGTTGACCCAGAAATTGCCGGTTTTTTCCTGCGCTAGCGCAGAGTAAATGTAAGGCGTGTCGCAAGCTGCGCGCAGAGCGGAACCGTAAATCCCGCCAAGATGATTGCCTTGTCCGCCGCCTCCGGCGTAAGCGATTGTTTCGCCGCCGTGCGCGTCGCGGATTTCGACCAATTTTTCAGCAATTTCCCGAACCGCAACGTCCCACGAAATTTCTTCGAACGTGCCGTCCGCTTTTTTTCGTAAAGGGGAGGTCAATCGCGCCTGATTCTGGTAATAATCAAGGCGCGTCGCTTTTTGGCAGAGATAACCTTCAGAAACGGGATGCGCGCCGTCACCGACAATTTTTGTGAAATGACCGTTTTCATCAACGTCGATTTGGACGCCGCAGTTTTGCGAGCATAGAATACAGGCGGTGGCTTGGGTGGTCATGTTATTCTTCGGGGTTGTGTAGAGACGCGATGCATCGCGTCTCTACAAGTGGCGGTTTACTTAACCAAAAGCATTTTTTTCGTTGACGAAAAATCCCCGGCGCGGTAGCGCGCGAAATACATGCCGGAAGGAACGTCCGTTGCGTCCCAGGTCACGGCATGGCTGCCCGCCTGAATTTTCCCGTTCAGCAAATCCGCGACGCGCTTTCCGTTCACGTCGTAAATTCCGAGCGTAACATTTGTCGTTTGCGGCAGATAATAACGCAGCGTTGTGACCGGGTTGAACGGATTGGGATAGTTTTGATCGAGATGGAACTGATCAGGAATCCCCGCCGTCTCTTCGCTTTCAACACCGACGGTCAGGTCTCCGGTAAAATAATAACCGAACAGAATCATCATCTCGTCTTCACTCAGGAGGCCGAAGCGCAGGGTGCGATCCGTCCAATTGTTATACGTCGCGATAAGTTTGACGCCTTCGCCCGGGCGTACGGTCAACGGCGGATTCAGGTCCAGAATCGGCGGATGCTCCCAGTCGTAGGACACGTAGACCAGTTCGCCGTCACGTTCGCCGCCCATCAGTTCAACGCGAAATTCGAGCATGTGCTCATGCGCGTGCGAAAAAAGCTGAAAGATGTGAATGTCTTCGCCCAAGTCATTGGTTTCTTCATGTTCCAACGTGGTGACTTGATTCGGCGGCAGGTTAATCCCGAAATTGTTGATGTTGAGTACATCGGCGACATAGTCGATTTCCGAGCGGTCGACCGTGTGCAAATTGCCGTAAACTTCGCCTTGCACCGGCTCGTCCTTGCGGTTCGCGTAATGAGAATTCAGATCGAGACCGAGGCCCTTGGGCAAGCGAAGCGCGACGTTTTTGGGGAAAGTATAGTTCACGCGCGGCCATTGCGTCCCGGCAAAAAATATCTGCCACGGTTGTGCTCTAAGGCTGCTAATGTCAATCGCCCCGCTAGGGAGGTAAATATCGCGGAAAACGCCCGGCGATGGAATTCTTTGAGAAGGAATCCCTGAACTAAACGAATAAAAAATAAAATGATGGCTGCCCTTGCGCATCGCGATTTCAAAGCGATTAACGTAGACGTCTTCCTGGAGATTGAGCGGCTCGTAATAGTAGAATTCGCGCTCTTTGTTGGCGGCGACTTCAAAGGGGCCGATGTGAAACTGGAGGCCTTGCTCCGGCGGCGTCAACGGCTCAAACGGCAGATCGCCGACGCGCGTGGTGTCCGCCAACAGCGATTCGTCAACGCCGGGAATCGCTTCGTCTTCCGGGGCGCCGTGCTCAATCCATTTGGCGATGAGATTGATTTCGCCGTTGGTCAGCGATTCCGAGCCGAAGGGCATGAGTGCGCCGTAAAACGGATGATCGTCGTAAAAGTGCGCTTCGTTGCGGGCGTCAATTTTTTCCATCAAAAAGCTGTTGTGGACGCTGGCAAGCCCCGTCGTCCCGACGCGGACAAGGCCGTCCGCGCGGGCTGATGCGTTCGTTGGCTGCGCATTGACCAATTGCTCGTAAGCGACGTCCGCCGTAAGAACAAGGCCGGATTGCTTGGCGAAAGAACCGCCTTCAAAATGGCAGGTCGCGCATTTCGGCGTGAAAATTTCGTCGTTGATGATCGCCCAGGTGGATTTGTCTTGGGCTTTAATTTGTGCGGCGGAAACGATCCCGATAACCAGAACAGTCAATTTTTTCATACCGACCTCTTTCGAATTTTTCCTGATTCATGCGCCGAAATTTGATAACTGATGCTACGCGCCAATTCTATTATACTGCAACCGATTCTTAACGTCATTCTCGCAGAGATGCACTACCGCGAATCTAATTCCGAAGCTCCAAAAACTCTCGTTCCCAATCTCTGGATTGGGAACGCAGTTGTACTCAAAACTCCAGTTTTGAGCCCATTTTCATTCCCAAACCGGAGTTTGGGAACGAGTCATAAAACTCTTTTATCAAATACTGAAGTATTTGGCTTCAGAGCATTTTGCAATACTAAAATAGGTACGTCATGACGCGCGCAATTGCAAGGTCAAAAAATCAATCTGACGACTTTTGGTTGCGACGAATCTTCGAATTCGCGTCCTTTGCGAATCGCGGGTACTTATCACTTTTCATCCATTTTTTCAGAAGTTCTGAGTCCTATGTTTGAGCCGCCGCAAATTGTAGACGTTCGTAAAAATTTGATCTCTTTCCTGAAAACGAAAGCTCAATTTGAAGAAAACGATGTTCAAACGATCGTTTCTCCGCTCCGAATTTGTCCTCTGGGTGCACATGTTGATCATCAAGGCGGGCCGGTTTTGGGCGCGGCGATCAATGCAAGGACGGTCCTGGTTTTTGCCTCAACCGATTTGCCGCAAATTCGGGCATACACTAAAAATTTTTCAGGAAAAGTCGCCTTTGATTTGCACACGCCCGACAGCGAGAAATTGCCGGAATGGGGAAAATACTTGCACGGCGCGAGTGAAGCGCTAAAAAGAAACTACCGTTTACGCCGCGGGTTCGTTGGGGCGGTGAGCGGTGATTTTGTCGGCAGCGGTTTGAGTTCGTCCGCTTCGGTTGGTCTGGCCTGGCTGAAAGCGCTCGCTCTGGCTAATGATTTAGAGATTTCAAACGCCGAGTTTATCGATTTAGACCGCCAAATTGAGAACGATTTTCTCGGTCTGAAAAACGGCATACTCGACCCGGCAAGCATTGTCTGGGGACGAAAAGGATCGCTGGCAATGATTGACACGCTTTCCGGAAATGTCCGCTATGCCGAGAGTCGCGAGCATAGCGATCAGGCGTGTTTCATCGTCGCATATTCCGGCGTTTCGCGAGATTTGGTTGCGACCGGTTTTAATCAGCGCGTCGAGGAATGCTTCGAAGCCGCCCGGCAATTGGGCGAGATGGGTGGAAAGCGGGAGGCAAGCATTTTATCCGATATTTCTCGTCAAGAATTTGAGGATTTAAAAGAACGTTTGCCTGCAAATTTGCGCAAGCGAGCTAAGCATTTTTTTACGGAATCCGAGCGTGTCAGGAAAGGCGGGGAAGCGTGGCGGAAAGCGGATTTTGCTGCGTTCGGCGAGATGATGAACGCTTCCTGCCAAAGCTCGATTGCCGACTACGAGTGCGGCAGCGAGAACCTGAAAATTCTGCACGAAATCGCCAGTTCGACGACAGGCGTTTACGGCAGTCGTTTTACCGGGGGAGGCTACGGCGGCTGTGTTGTCGCCTTGGCCGAAAAAAAACATGCGGAGCGCGCTGCTGAGACGATCCGCGAAAAATACTATGGAGAGTTTCCTGAACTGCAAGGGATTGCGCAGACTTTTTTAACCCGAATCGATGATGGATTGAGAAAACTATGAGAGCTCTTTTTATTTGCGCCGGTTTTGCTACTCGAATGTATCCGCTAACCAAAAATTTTCCGAAGCCGCTGTTGAAAGTCGCCGAAAAGCCGGTTCTTGACTATTTCATGGAGCAAGTTGTTGCGTTCCCCGAATTAGAAGAAATTGACATTGTCACCAATGCGCTCTTTTTTGAGCACTTTTCGGAATGGAAAAACGAATGGCAGGCGAAGCTTGATGAACGCGGCGTTTCGATGGAAATTTACAATGACGGAACGACCAGTAACGACAACCGTCTTGGCGCCGTCGCCGATTTACAATTTGTTTTGGGCAAAAAAGACGAGTTGACGCCAACTCTGATTGCCGCCGGCGACAATATTTTCCGATTTTCTCTCGCGCCTTTATGGCAAAAATTTGTTGAAACACAAAAGAATTATATTTTGTCCCTGCCGGAAACTGATTCGGAAAAGCTGCAACGCACCGGCGTTTTGGAGATTGGCGAAAATGACCGCGTTTTGAAGCTGCACGAAAAACCGGAAAATCCGCCGTCGCAATGGACGTGTCCGGCGCTTTACTGTCTGCAACCTGAAGCGCTCGAACATATCCCAGAGTATCTTGAGCAGCCAAACGCAGAGGATGCGCCGGGATTCTTTATTTCTCACCTCGTGGAACGTAAGCCTGTGTTCGCGCACAAAGTTGAAGGCCAAAGGTTTGACATCGGCTCGATGGCTTCGTATGAAGAGGCGAATCAAATCTTGACCGAAGAACCCGCCGTCCTGCCGTGATTTTTTGGTTGATTCGGCGATTTGGTTTCTCGTTTTTTGTTGAAAATGAATGTTGTAGAGACGCGATGCATCGCGTCTCTACAGGCAGAATCATCAGAACAAAACATTTTCAAAACCACCCTTTCAAGGATCCCCCGCCATGCAAGAACGCTCGCTTTTGATCGTTGACGACGAAAGAAAAATGGCCGTCGTTTTGGAAACGGCGTTTAAACAGGACGGCTATGAAGCGACAATCGCCGGATCGGGGGAGGACGCTTTGGCCAAATTTCGCGAGCACCCGGTTCCTCTGGTCATCACCGATTTGAAAATGCCGGACATGACGGGGATTGGCGTGCTCGAAGCGGTGAAAAAGCTCAGCCCGGACACGGAAGTGATTTTAATGACCGCCTACGCCAGTGCACAAACCGCAGTTGAAGCGATGAAAAAGGGGGCGTACGATTATGTCATTAAACCGTTCTCGCTGGAAGAGTTAAAAACCAAGGCTGGGCGCGTTTTTGAGAAACGCAAGCTCGCGTTGAGAAATCAGGCGCTGGAAGAGCAGCTCAAAGACAAGTTTTCCATCGACAATATGGTTGGTCAGAGTGGTGCGATGCAGCAGGTTTATAAAATGCTGGAAAAAGTCGCGCCCAGCGAAGCCACGGTTTTGATTCTCGGCGAAAGCGGCACGGGGAAAGAATTGGCCTCGCGCGCCATCCACAATTTGAGCTCGCGCGGTGAACATAATTTCGTCGCGGTGAATTGTGCGGCTTTTCCGGAAAATCTGTTGGAGAGCGAGCTTTTTGGCTATGAAAAAGGCGCTTTCACTGGAGCGGATCGGCGTAAACTAGGGTACTTTGAAGTGGCCGGAGAAGGAACTCTTTTCCTCGATGAAATTGGCGAGGTCTCCCAAGCAATTCAGGTCAAGTTGCTGCGCGTTTTGCAGGAAAAACGCTTCACGCGTCTCGGGGGCACTGAGCCGATTCCGTTGAAAGCGCGCGTCATTACCGCGACGAATCGCGTGCTGGAAGAAATGATTAAGGAAGGCAGTTTCCGGGAAGATTTGTATTATCGCATCAACGTATTTCCGATCACTTTGCCCAGCCTGAAACGTCGCATCGAAGACGTGCCTGAATTGGTTGAACATTTCATCGAAAAATACCAGAAAGGCGCAACGATTACGCCGGACGCGATGGATTTGCTGCGAAAATATGCCTGGCCGGGCAACGTGCGCGAACTGGAAAACGTGATCGAACGCGCCCTCATCATGGCCGGCGTCGAGCCAATCACGCCGACGGAGTTACCGCCCCACCTGCACGGTCAGAGCTCTTCACCTTCATTCTATGACATTCCCGACGACGGCATTGTGCTGGAAGAGTTAGAAAAAAAATTGCTTATGCGCGCCATAGAAAAAGCGGATGGCAACAAAACCAAAGCCGCCCAACTCCTCGGCGTTACCCGCCGCAAGCTCTATTCGATGATGGAACGATTCGGACTCCAGTTGAACTAAGCCTTGCTCCACGCAAAATACTGATTGCAGTCTTCTTTGCTATGTCGTAAATTTCTTACATCGGTCTTACTTTTACGTGGAGGCGCATTGTGACAACGACCAAATTATCAAGCAAAGGTCAAGTAATCATTCCAAAAATCGTGCGGTCTAGGCACAATTGGCATATTGGACAAGAATTATCAATTATTGATACTGGTGACGGCGTGCTGCTTAGACCTTCTCGTTTGTTTAGAGAAACCAAACTCGAAGAGGTCGGTGGTTGTTTGAAGCGTTCGGGCAATACTGTTTCTCTTGAAGAGATGGATGCAGCGATAAAGAAGGGCGCTTTGGAACGAAAGCAATGATATCCATTGATACAAATATAATCATTCGCCTGCTTACAGGCGATGATCCCGCACAATTTAAAAAAGCGAAAGCACTGTTTGAGAATGAAACCATTTTTATTACAATCTCTGTCGTTTTAGAGTCCGAATGGGTGCTTCGATACGCTTTTCAATTGAAGCCGCTCGACATTATCGACGCCTTTTTAGCGCTGTTTGGCTTGCCGAACGTTAAGCTGGAAGACGAAGCCGTTATCTTTGATGCAATCGAATGGCATAAACTCGGCTTGGATTTTGCCGATGCTATTCATTTGGCAAAATCGCATAATGCTCAAGCTTTCGCGACCTTCGACAAAAGACTTGTCAAAACCGCTGCACGAATAACGAACCGCCGTCTTATTGAGCCTTGAGAAAACGCTCTGAAATATTGCAGCGGTTCGATACTTCACGATTTTCTACAATCCTCATTTGATCACAATTTTCCACCGGATTGAATCTCCATAAGAAAGGCGCGATCCCGATTTGAATTTTTAACCTTTCGTACCCGACGGTACACGTTCTTTTGTACATAACGGTACATCTTGCCTTTCTATCCATCGTCAAATTTTTTATAATTCCAGAAAAAACAAGGGGCGCGACGTTCTTTTTATTTCAGAATTTACGGCGGCGTCCGGTTTGCTTGAGCAAACGTGTGAGAAAATCGCCGTGTGTGGCGCGCGATTTCATCAATATAAATTTTATCGGTGTCTGGCATGTTGAAGACCATACAAAATTTTGAAAGGATACGCGTTTTTTTCTGGCTAGTGCTGTTTGCTTTAGCTCTGGGTGTGGGTGAGACTCTCGCGCAAAACACTCGCGGCGCCGTACGGGACATTGAAAGATTAAAGTTGCGGGTCACGCAAAAGCGAGACGCTGTGCAGCAAGTTCTTGGCGTTCTGCCGCAAGACGCGGTTTCCGTGGCGCAGGCGCTTTTTGCACAAGCGACTGATATTGCTGAAAAAGCGCTGGCCGATTTTGAAACGCTGAAAACTAAATTTAGCGACCGTAACACTGCCATACCGCCGGAAGTTCTGGTCATGCTCGCCGCAATCAAACGGCGGCTCGAAAATGCTGACCGCTTGTTCGACCAAACGGCTTCCAAAGCGCTGGAAGTGCTGGCGAAAAGATTTGTCAATCGTTTGACCTCTCTCATGCGCCAGGCGGAAAGTCTAGTGATCGGCTCAAAAAATAAGGAAGCCGAGCGCTTGCTGCAGGAGGCGCGGCGCTACGAAAACCAATTTCGCCGCGCGATTCAAGCCCAAAAACTTCCCGAGGCGATTGAAAATTATGAATTGGCGACCGAGTTTGCCGACCGTTCCATCAAAATAGCGCAAACGCGTTCGGCGGATCAAGAACGGGCGCAGTTTCAAGCGTTGGCGGATCGGACAAAGAAGGCGATTGAATCGTGTGACAATCCGCGCGCGCAAAACATTTATGATCGCGCGTTGCGACAATTTCAAAAGGCGGAGCAAGCGTTCCGCGAAGGCGACAAACTGCTCGCGGGGCAATTTTACAACGGCTCCATTCGTTTGCTGCTGCGCGCGCAAGATTTGTGCTCAAATCAGCAACTGCAAACGCGCGATTTGTTGAAAACCGAACTGGCTACGGTGAAAGAACTTTTCCGTTCTTTGCGCAATCGCAGCCAGGTCATGGACTCTGAACGCGGGCGACAGATTGTTGGCAGTATTGAAAATAACTTGGTGCAAATTGAGCGTGATATTCAGGCGCAACGTGTTGTTGCGGCAAAGGGCAGACTGAAGCTGGTGAGAAATTTGATCGACAACGCTTCTCGCGCGAGAGGACAAACAAGCCTGTCCGCCGCTTCCCGTATTGAAGCGGAAATCGAACAGCTCAAATCAGCCCTTGCCGCAGCTAATGATCGGATTTCTTCCGACAATGCTGACGCAAAGGAACTTCTCGGACTTGCTCAAGCCGCCTTAAACCGGGCCGAACAAGCTGTTCGACAAGGGCGTGCGCGCATCGCGGTTCAGCAAGTGCTCGTCGGCCAAAGATTTTTGACAAAGGCTGAAAACAAGGAGCGCGGCGGCCGCTTTACAGTCACCGAGACTGTTGCGTCGAACAAAATTGCGCGCTTAAAACAAATGCTCGACGACGCAACGGCCAAAACAGCCGGGTTTGAGAGCGCCAATGCGCTGCAACTCATTCGCAGCGCTGAGACGATTTTGCAACAAGCTCGGGAAAAATTTGCTGGGAAACAATTTTTTCTCGCCGGTGAATTGGCCGATGTTGGGATGGAGCTTTTGCGGACGAACGAGAGCGTTATTCAGCGTTAACAGTTAGGGGAACCTGTTTAATAACAGATGTTACACGATCAACGTTTTGGTGTAGGATATAACGCTGTGTGCTGTTTTTGATTCTCATTAGCTCCGTTCTTCAGAACGGAGATTTGTGAAGGCTTTTTTCCTTTTCCCTTCCGCCGCGCCAGCGCGGCGGAAGGGAAGGTAACGAGCGTTGCGTATGTCACCGGGCTGAAGCCCGGCGCTAATGAGACGATGTTGCGCTTAAGCTTTGTTTAGAAATTGTGTGGCGCGTAACATCAGTTAATAAGTGCTTAATCTCAAATTACAATTATAAGCGTGACCGATGAATCACTGCATTCGGAAAAAAAAAGCATATTCTCCGATTCGCTTTCATTCGAACGTCCGAAAGATTTGCGTCAGTTTGCTGTGCTTTCTTGTGACCGCAACCGGTGCGCTTTCGCAAGAGGCAAAAACGGACTCAAGCGAGCAAGTGATTGATGAAGCCGTCTATTACAGCATTACCAAAACGCGTTTGATTCGTTGGGCGCGTGCTGAAGAGAACGGCAAGGAAAAAGAGCTGCTCCTGCAGGTTATCGAATTGCTGGAAGATGCGGAAACTTTCGCCAAGGACGGCGATTTTGAGACGGCGCAGCTCTATATTGACACAGGCCTTGAAATTGCGCAGGAATCGCTTGACCGAAAAGCGGAGCCAGCCGCAATAATTTCTTCATCCCCAGTCCCAAAAACGAAAAGTCGTTCACAATTCCGCCCGGAAATTACCTCCGGGTTTGATTTCTGGCGACAGGAATTTGAGCTGAGCTTTTTGACCGTCAGCGACACGACATTTTTTGAAAGCGCCGGAAATCCATACACCGGGCTGAAGCTTCGTTCGACGCACCAAACGAAAAACTTTGGCGAGGTGACGGCCAATTTTTTGGTAAAAGCAAGTCGTGATTATGTGACCGGCGATTTCGATTTCAGGCAACGCGCCGGAAAAACCAGCGACAGCCATTTTGGATTTGAAAACCGTCTGGAGTGGACGCGCTACCGAAACGGCCTTTCGCTGGAATTCGTTGAAAATACGGCGAAATTGAACGGTACACTTGAGTTGGCAAGAGATTTTTCATTGAATTTCGCGGACGAGCTGAAAATTCGCAAGTACGCTTTGGAAACAGACCTTTTCCCAAACTATTTTCAGAACCTGGTCAGCGGCGGTTTTCAGTACCAGTCGAGCTTGTCTGCGCGTTTTTCAGGCAAGTATAGCTTCGTTATACGCTCCCATCCGACCTTTTCATTTGACAATTATAACGAGCATCGCCTTGACGCCAGCATTTATCAAGTGACGGCGGCGAATTCTTCAATCGCGCTGGAAAACAGTTTCTACAAACGAGACTACGTCACGCTGGCCGCGAGTTTTGATCCCAACAACGTGGAGAGCTTTCGTTTTCTGCGCAAAGATTATCGTGAGAATTACCTGCGCGCCGATTTCCAATTCGGTTTCACGCGAAGTTTCAGTTTTGACCTGAAAGGCGATTTCAATCAACGAAACTACGAGCTTGCCGACGCCGTCACGCCGGACTTTCGGAATTTCACCGCGAATCCGCAATTTTTGCTTAAGCTTTCCAACGAGGTCGAAGCCGGCGCGGGATATTTGTACGTTTCAAGATCATATCAAATCGACGCAAACCCCGCCAGCGTTGACGCGGCGAACGGCAACTTCGGCGGCGACGTTTTTCTTCTTTCTGAAGATTATTATGCGCACGGTTTCAGCGTTTCTCTGGAGTTGTTTAGAGCCGGAAAGTTTATGCTGAATCTGACGGAAAATTTTGAAGTGCGCACCTACCCCAATTCCATAACCGGCAATATTTCCAATTTCGGGCTTTACACAGATCGAATCATCAATTCCGTTTTTCTCTTCCTCTCGTGGCAAGCGCTTCCTCAGCTGGAGGTAAGCGTTATCGCCAATTACGATCAGGACCGGAGCCGAAATCAAGATCACAGCGATTCGCGGAACACGCTTTTTTCGCTAGATTTTGCCTATAGGTTAAACAACTGATCTGTTCGACACTGGCGATCCTTCTGACGGTTTGTGGCTTCAAAGGATGGCAACCGAAGAAGTTTGCAGGTGTAATTCAAGCGCGTTTCGCCTCAACACGTCCTTCTCTTCACCCAACCTTTACGCATTTTTTGAAAACATATCCTACAATTTGAGAGAAATTTGCGCGGCTTTATGCGAGAAATTCTTTCTTCATCTCATGCAAGCGGGGGGTATAGTATGAGCTAAATTTGCACTCGCATACCGCCGTTAGGGAGCTAAGCCGAACGGAAGACGGTTTAACGGCTACGGCGATGGAGCAACGCAAATTTATTTGATGAGCAACAGTGAGAACAGGGTCGTTCCCGGTTGCATTTGTAAAACAACAAGAGCCCGGACGTCAGGTACGCGAATCAGAGCAATCGGGAGACGATTGCCGAAGAGCAGTGCAATTTCGGTACGTATCGGATTTAGGCGGTCGAAAAGGAGTTTCGAGCGGGCGCGGAATAATGCAACGAAGTGGGAGGTCATGCCAGTGTCTTCGCTACGTATCCTGATGATCAGCCATGATAACAATGGTCTGAGCAAAACTGCCCGCTCTCTGAACGTCGCTACGCACATAGCGGACAAGGTTGATGATTGTTCAATTCTCGTTTTAACTGATCTTTCAATTATTGGAAAGTTTCGATTCCCTCAAAACGTTGATTTTGTGCATTTGCCGGGAATCGTCTATAAATCCAACCGGGAGTTCCGGGCAAGAAGCCTGAATATTCACAACAAGAAGACGCTTAAAATCCGCCGTAAGATTGCGCAGAGTACGGCCAAGACTTTTCGTCCTCATCTTGTCGTCGTTGAAGGCGATCCAAACAAATTGCCCGCGGAAATGCGACGGACGCTTTACTATGTTCGCGAAGAACTTCCCAAAACGAAAATCATTTGGAGCCTGCCCGACATCGTTGGCGATCCCGAGCGTGTGAAAAGCACTTGGGAAGCGCATCTTGTTTACAAGATGTTCAAGCGGCTTGTTGATGAAGTATGGGTATACGGCAGCAAATCCGTTTTTGATCAAACTGCGCATTACGGCTATCCGGCCGAGATTGCGCATAAAGTCGTTCATACCGGCTACTTGAAATGCGCGAACAACGGTTCTGACCGCGCTCCAAAAGAAATTTTATCGCAAAGCTTGAAAAAGCCTTTCGTTCTTGTCAACGCCGGCAGCGGTCTGCAAAGTTTTCCGCTTATCGAAAGCTATTTGCGCTTTCTTGAAAAAGCGGGCGATAACTTTGAATGCCAGAGCATGATCGTCACCGGGCCGATGATGGCCAAACGCGAGAAGGAACTGTTGCTGCAAAGGGCGGCGGGACTCGAAAACGTGACGATCCATCGATTCATGAAATCGATTTGCCAGTATGTAAAACACGCAGAGCTTGTACTGAACACCGGCGGCTACAACAGTTTGTGCGAGATTCTGGGATATAACAAGCGAGCAGTGCTTGTCCCGACGATTGGCGCACGCCTGTCTCTTATACACATCTGACGCTGCCGACGAGCTTCTTGGTGTA
>CAXHAT010000033.1:0-49342 GCA_964014485.1 uncultured Deferribacteres bacterium | reverse complement strand
AATGTATTTTAACACATTAAGGCGCCAGGAATATTTCAATAACCGGACAGTACTGGTGCAAAACAAAAATCACAGCCAATTCGATTCTCGATTATTTCGGACGTCGTGGAGAAAAAACAAGCCATCGGTTGAGCGCAATTGCACGACGTTGGCAGCTACTGCAAGGTCTAATTCCTATTGTGCTCGAGACGCGCTTTACTACATCACCGAGACCAATTTCTTCTTTAATAAATCCAGGAATATTCAATCGATGGGGCTGATGTTCTTCACGATTTTGCTCTTGATCCTGCGTCTCGGCAGAGAGATTGAAATCTTCGTGTTGCTCTATTGATTTCATAGTGTTCTTTATGCAAATTTATGAACTTGCTTAAGGCATCCGAGCACCTCAAGCTTTATCATCATGTATCCCCAAAAGCATCGCCTCTTCAGATTCCGGATAGTTAAATTTCATTTGTTCGATCTTATTAGATTCGTCGAACTCATCTTCTCCTCCGCCCAACTCGTTAGGCTGCTGTGAAAAGCTCCATTCTCGCATAGTACATCTGTAGTAATTTTTCCCGAGATATTGTTTGATCTTGGGGTTAAAGCTTGCCTCAGCGTTGAAACCTGGAAGATTCATTATGACTTGCCTCCTTCACTTTGCAATGAATTGAACGACTATAGGGTTGCTCTGATTTTGTGATGTAAGAGATTTTGGTGAGAGACAACTCAAAAGGTGAAGGCAAGGGCTGTTCATCTTACCTGGGGTTGTTTTGAAAGAGCCAAAACGGCCTTTCATTGCAGAACCAAGAATTTTTAACCGCATTCTATTTCAACACCCTTGCCAACACTTCTACGAAACCGACAATACCACCCGTCTAGAGTTGAAATATGAAAATGCCATGAGTATTTTCTGTATTAACAAAAAATGCTTCGGCCTCCTACGCCGGGAAATGTATGTCGTCGACGATAGGTGCAGTATCTGACACCGCATGGATAATAGACAGTACGTTTAGCACGCCACCATCCGACACGCTTTTTACACCATTTCGTGCATGGATAGCGAAATGTTACCCAACGTTGACACACGCACGGCTTGACTGCAAATACTTGCATGATAGCTCGTCCCGCTACTTTTCCTGCAAAAGACGTCTTAGTTGATGATATGGCGGTAAACATTTCTGAGAGTAGTTTTCGCTCACATGTGCAGTGATGGCGGCCCAGCCCATTTTCACTGTAGCACCAATCATGTCTCTTACAGACTGCGTCAACCGCATCTACTGGTGGTTTTTGAAATGTAGAATCGCCATGACCTGGCCCGCAGTAATTGCCGTAGACTGGTATATCCGGTATGCCTATCTGTGGAACTATCCGATGCCTATCAAGAAACATATCATGCTGTTCTACTGTATTCAGAGCATGAAAATTATTCCTATAAGAGAAGATAGCCTCCGCCGTGAAGCCCGGTAAGGTACTCATAGCTGAATTCTCCTAAGTTATTGGTTTTATTTTTACCTATCATAAAAGGGCGCCAGTTTGTTGAGCAAGAACGGATACTTCTCAGACACATCCACCCGAACGTAATATTTTTCTGTGACATCCGTTTTTCTACTGGTGTATGACAGAACCACGTTCAAGAGCTTACGGACGCCGGTAAGACGAGAAGGCATCACTTCCACATCCGTTAAAGAGAAATCCTCCGAAAATTTTTCGGCTGTTAAATCATATATTCGTGGATAACGTACAACCAGATAATTCAAGGCGCGATGTTCGTCCATGGCGCCGACGTTATCCGCCATTTGCTGAATCCGATAAAACAATTCTTCCGCCGCTCTGCGAAAAACTTTTTCATCAACATCGTCAGGTTTTGGGATCGATTTGATTAGCATCGGAATATCGAAAGAATAAATTCTGTCAAACGCCACAATAGGCGCCTGCAATCCGTTACACATTTCCGCCTGAGCAATCGGGCCTTTGACGCCAATCACAACATCGCAATCAAACGCTCTTCGCCTTCCAGGTTTGATTGCTTCGATCAGTTGATCCAAATCTGTAAGGTCATTGCAAAGAAGAATGTAGGTTTCTATTCCTTCAATATTAAGCACCCAACAGACTTCGCGTGCGAGGTAACGATTCGCTTTAAGGACTCTATACATAACTTGGTCGTCAGTGAGATTGGCGGTTTTTTCACCCTGAAGCGCTTGGGCAAACTCATTCTCGATAGCCATCGACGGAAATCTCGCTTCAATAGTCCCGATTGCATAAATAAACGATTCGGGTTCTGCTCCTACTTCGGTTCTTTCATCACATGTCGGACAATTTTCTCCTGTGTTCATTTCCGGCGCGGGCGGAAGCTCAGGCGTAGATGGGGTTGGAGCCATTTCGGGATTTTCCGGCACATTTGGCGGAAAATCCGGCGGGTTATCTTGCTCTTGCGCAGGCGTAACCTCGGCTTTGTGAGATCGTTGTTCTTGAGCCGACTGATTCAATCGTTGAATGTTGTTCATGATAGTCTTACTCCTTTCATGATTTAATAATCTGTGATCTTTAGTGAGTATTTTCCACGCCGTTTCTGCATTCAATATTGGAGGTATTATTTTACGATGAGAACGTGGAGCGTTTTTTAGGATAGAAAATTTTATTTCGTTAGCGGTTGCCGTTGGAAATGCTGACCAAAGAAGTGCAACTGCTCCGGTTACAAAGGGAGCGGCGGCACTTGTGCCGCTCATATGAGTGTATTTTCCATTTGGCGAAGCGCTCAATATATTTTCACCCGGCGCCATCAATCCGTGCTTACCGATCGAAGAACCAATATTTGAATTAGGCATTAACCTTCCCCGAGCATCACATGCAGCTACCGGAATAATCCACGGATGATTGAGAAGTGAAGCATAGCCAATATTCCCTTGATTGCCAGATGCGGCCACCAGAATAACGCCACGCTGACGAGCATAGTCGTAAGCATTTTCCAGGTTATTATATTGCTGTAAGGAAGCCGTAGATAGCCCTAGGCTAAGATTGATGATCTTTACCCCTGCATCTACCGTTTCGATTATTGCGATAGCTAATTCCTTGGGGGTGCTGACTGGGACCGATTCAAAATCCCGGGTTTCTTCAGAAAAAACAGGGCGCAAAACTATTTCACAATTTGGGCACAGTGCAGGTGCGAGGGACTCTCTTTTTGCAGCCAGAATTCCCGCGACAAATGTCCCATGCCGGCAGGCTATGCTGTTGGTAATTTTGCATGAACTCGGCTGAGTCTCATAAACAGTCCTCACCCTAGAACCCTGAAAGGCGGCATGATTGACGGCTATTGGACCATCAATTAAACCGATTTTGATCTGTGAGCTTCCTTTTGAAGTATCCCTTAGCGTACGCAGTTTTATCAGGTTTAATGCTTCCTTAAGTTGCATCGGGGCATCTCTTTAGCTATTCACTCGTTGTAATATCTGATATTTCCCGAACCTGTTCTTCTGGTATTTGTTTTTCGGAAGTGATCTGAGATAATCGAAGCTCTAAATCTGGCTTATACTTAAACATAGAGTCGCTTATGGTCTCCATCATTCTCATCCTGCCTGATTCTTCAACTGTTTGTTGGCATTCAGAAAAATTCACAGTAATATTATTTTTATTTGAGCTTAGAAGTTCATAAACGCAGGAAGCTTCCTCCTTAAATTTATTGACTACGTAGTCTAATCCCTCAAATCTGAAGTTATTAATAAGCGTTTTAGCGGCGGCTTCCTTAACGTCCCATTGCGAATCATCAAGTAAATTTTTTAAAATGCCAAGAGTATCGAAACTTTGCGAGCCGTTCATCGCTTCTATTGCTTTTATGCGTACATTTGGAAAATCATCAGATAATAGAGGGATGATAGGTTCGATATTCTTTTGGGAAGATAATTTTCCGAACAAGGCGGCACTGGCTCCTCTCACATCGCGATTAAAGCTATTGATTCCGTTTTGCAATGCGTTGCTCAAATCACGAGACTCTTTCAGATACTTGACATCATGTTTCGCCAAAGCTTCTCCTGCTATATGCTGAAGAAAAGTGTTTGAACGAGAGCTGTAAATTTCTACAAGAGGCGTGGTGAAAGCAGGATTTTTTAGTTCGCCCATTAAATAAACTAAGGGCGCTAGTTGACGGGAGTCCGTCACATATTCTTTTCTCCCTAATTTTAATCGCCCGGATTTTTTATATGTCTTGAAATGCTTCAAAATGCGATGCGAGGCTTTTTCTAATATTTTTTTGCTCTTTGTGGCATTTTGGGAGAGTGCTGCAATAGCCTCCCAAGAGTAGTTTTGTTCGACTACAGCATCAACCACTTGATCTATCGCTACAGTGTTATTACTTTGGAAAAGATCTAAAGCAGCAGAGTATTTTGCTTCATTATCGCCATCGGATAGTAACTTAACCAGTTCACTCTGATTTCTTCGACATGACAGATTGAAATATCGATTGTTTACATAGTATGGGCTAAAATATTCGCCGGAGAAATATCTCGAGCAAAGATACGACGGGTTATACGCCAAAGCACCGGCTTGCAAATCTGAGCCGTCATCCTTATCATCCCAATTCCATGGGGGCGAAGCTTTGTCGTCATCATGCTTACGGCCGGCAAATCTACGGGCTGTTGTAAATGGCTCATTAATTGATGCACATCGACGGTCCCATAGTCCACCGTTTTCAAAGATATCAACTAACACATAAGGCGCGTCGACTTTGCCAATTTTGCCATATCCGCGAGGCTCTTTAGCCCAATGCCACGGATAATATCGAAGACCATCGCCGCCGGGGAATTGTCGACCATTCCAGGCGTAACAACCATGCCCTTCCGATTCTTGATAAGTCGATGGATGTAAAACTGTGGTTGATCCTGCCCTAAGTCCTGTAAATATCACTCTGCCATCGATATCTTCTCGATTAGAAGAGAGAACATTGGAATAAGACCAGAAATCATCATGGGCTATCGTGACCATTCCTCGATAAAAGCCCGTTGGATAGTAATATCTCCAGATGCCGTAAGGCTTCTTGATAATAGTGAGCAAACCTTCAGCGTCGTTCTCATGCTTGCCTCCGCCAAATCTATCGTCGTGCCAATCTCTAGGATGATAGAACATGTAGATAACAAACCAATGTGTATAGGTTTCGGCAACAGAGAAATAAACCACAGGGATTAAAGGATAGCGGTTCATGTTGTCCCAATTCCCAATTGTGCGCCAATCTCCATCAAAGTCCACGGCGCTTATATAGTCCGCACGATGGTTATCATCATCGATATCCTGGTAATGGATCGGGGCCCACCTTTTCGCGACTTCAAAGTTAAAACCGCTGTAGTTTTTTTGATGGAAGATATGGCTCATTTCAAACTCCTATTATCAATTTAGGAATAGTCCGAATTTCGATGCCTGACCAATACAAGTGATTCCTGAATCACTTCATATATTCCGATGGGTCGAGGTTCATCCCGGCGTTGTTGGCTTGTTTGATGGCATCGCCCATGTTCAGATTGCGCTGTTCTTGCGCGAGTCGGTTGCGTTCTCGCATTTCGTTGATTTGAGGCCATGACATCGAGCTATGTCCGGCTCTTTTGCCAATCGTTCTGAAAAGCAGAACCAGCGCGACAAAATGATGAGAAAAGTTAATTCCATGACGGAAACTCCTTTCGAGTAATTTATGTGACCGGGATTGAGATTGTCTGGCGGGAGCAGCGGCGAGATGAGGACAATCGAAAGTTGCCGCACCGAAATTCAAATCCGGCGCCAAAAACCGCATCATTGGCTTAAGTTGTTGATATTTTGGTGTTTAATTAGATGTCTTCTCGGCTTTGAATAGCGCCTGGACATCGTGGGGTTCATAAAGAAATTTTTATAAAACCAGGCGGCTCTGTTTTTATTGGAGTTGGCGGTAAAGAAATTTTGGTGGCTGCTTAACGGATTGGTTTGATGGACAGGCGGACGATTTTGTAGCGCAGCGCTTGTGGGGAGATTTTTAAGGCGCGGGCGGCCTCGGCTTGTTTCCAATCGTGTTTGATGAGCGTTTTCAAGATAATATCTTTTTCAAACGACTCGACACGCTCCGGCAGGCCGGCTTTGACATGCGCGTCTACGAATGCGTATTTCTCAAATTCATGCTTCAAAAGAGGCAGTTCACTGGGTTTGAGCATATCAGCGGCTTGCGGCGCAAAGGTCACAATGCGTTCGACAAAGTTTTCCAATTCACGGATGTTACCCGGCCAAGGGCGGCATTGGAGAAAATTGAGAATGTCTTCATGAAGAGCAATGATGGTCTTGTTTTGCTCCACGGCGAATTTTTTGAGAAACGCTTCGGCCAAAAGGGGAATGTCTTCCTTGCGTTCATTCAATGATGGCAATTTGAGCGGAAAAACGCTCAAGCGATAATACAAATCTTCGCGAAACTCTTCGCGTTTGACTTTTTGTTTCAAAGAACCGCTCGAAGCGGCGATGACGCGTACGTCTATTTTTCTCATTTTATCGCTTCCAACCTGACGCACTTCCCGATCCTGCAAAACGAGCAAGAGCTTGACCTGCATGTTGATCGACAAGTTCGAGATTTCATCCAGAAAAACCGTGCCGCCGTCGGCATCCAGAAAGAGACCTTTGCGGTCTTTCGTTGCTCCGGTGAAAGCGCCTTTCACATGTCCGAACAGCTCACTTTCAATAAGATGTTCCGGCAGCGCCCCGCAGTCAACGGCGTTGAACGGTTTGTTTTTTCGCGCGCTCAAGGCGTGGATCGCCCGTGCAATGGCGCTCTTCCCCGTACCGCTCGGCCCTTCCAGAATGACGCGCACGTCACAGCGCGCAGCGGTTTCGACGGTTTTCAAAACTTCGATGAAGGCTCCGGATTTTCCCAACAAGCCGAGATTGGCGTATTTTGACAGTAGAGAAGCGCGCGGAAGAGGCGGATCGAAATAATGCTGTAATTCCTGCACATTGCGAAGGTGGGGCGCGGCGATGTCGGCGAGCCGTTCGAGAAAACGTGCATGCTCAGTCGTGAAAACTTGGTTGCTGCGTTTATTAAATCCCGCCAGCACGCCAAGCGTTTGTCCGGCCAGCCGAATCGGTGCGCCAAGAACGGATTTGACATCAATATTTCCGAGCTGAACGTTTTCGAAGCGTTCGTCGGAATGGATGTCTTGACTGAGCAATGAGCGTTGTTCATGCAAAACCCATCCGCAGACTTGAGTTTGCAAGTTGCGATAGTGACGATTCCGAGCAATGCCGCCCTTATGCATAACCGTCTTCACCGTCCCGCCCGTTCTTGGGTTAATCATGAGAACGATGGCGAGATCAGCGTGCAATGCGCTCGTTACGAACGAAGATACGAGCCGCAAAATCTGATTGTAATCGTTCTGCTTCCCAAGATCAGAAGCGAAACGGATCAAAGCTTCATAGTTTCCCGCAAACATTTCACATCCCCGATCAGGCTTATCTTGCTTTTTGGCCGGCTGAAATCCAGAAAAATTTCATTGGCACGCCCGAAAGCTTGTAGTCAACGCGGCTGCGAGTCATAAACCATGCGATGACGGTCAGACCGATAAAGGGTGACTGGAAAATAAACGCCGTGATGATGTAATGTCCCTTATCGATGGCAAGAATCAAATCTTTAAAGAGGAGCGTGATGAGTATATGCGCAACGGAGATAAAAGCAAACGTAAAATACCCTGAATTGATAAGAAACTCCCAGGCGTCAAGATAAGCGGATTGTCGAAAAAAGCGCCTGAATTTCACGGCGGTCATGGCACGGACAATCTGGATTTTCACCACAAGCGCCAGGGCGGCCGCCAAAAGGCTCGGAACGTAGATTAGAAAATCGATGATTTGCGTCGTCCTGACACCGGGAATGAAGTCCGAAGTCCAGAAGGCGCCGTTGATCACGCCATGATCTGCCGTCTTGTGATAGTACGCGGTATACAGAATCCAAAACAGGCCGATGGCGATCCAAAGAACCTGCAACGTTTTGGGAATGCGCGTCACGAACCGATAGCAGCTTTTATATTTTTTCTCAAGGATTCTGAGGCACGAAAATAACAGCCAGGCGTTGAGCGCGCAAGAGACGACGAGCCAGAAACTCATGTCATCGATTCGGTCGAAAAAGCCCATTGACACAATGTCGATGAAGCTCGTTTTTTTCCAGAAATGCCGCATCGTCACCTGATCGATATAAGGTTCGAGCGCTTTCAGCCTTTCCGGATGAGAGATTTTGCATGTCAGAATTTCAGGGAACTTGAGTTTGCTGGCAACGTCGAGCACTCTTTCATGATCTTCAGGCAGCAGAATCGCGATACTCAGATCAACCTTTTCGGGCGACCCTGAAGATTTGAGCAGAGGTTGATCCGGAATATGGATCACCCTTTCCCGCGCGAGAATGGCCGCGCGCCAGATTTTCAGAATGATGAGACTCATAGCGATCCCAGACAAGGTGAGCGCAACTAACAACATCGCCGTCCGGAGTGAAAAGCATTTTCCAGAGAAAACGGCACGCCTAACCGTATCGAATCTTTTTTCTTTTATTAGGGGGATTTTATTGTCCGGAACCGTCATGTCATGATAAATCGCTTCAACATCATCGTATCGATCGTCTAGCGCTTTTGCCAATGCTTTATTGATAGAATTTTCAATTGATTCTTCTACATCACCCCGGAAGTTGGTTACGGACTTCGCTTCCTGATTCACAATCGCGTACATCATTGTCTGTTCGAATTCGCCGTCGAAGGGCAGTTCGCCAGTGAGCATTTCAAAGAAAATGACTCCCACTGACCAGATGTCTGAGCGGTGATCGACGGATTCGACATCCTGGATTTGCTCCGGGGACATATAAGCGACGGTGCCGAGGGTTGAGCCGGATCGGGTCAAACGCTCTGATCCGGCAAGCTTGGCTATGCCGAAATCGAGGATTTTAACGGCGCCGTCGAAGGTGAGAAAAATATTAGCGGGCTTGAGGTCGCGGTGGACGATTCCGGCTTCGTGGGCCTTGGCCATGCCGCTGCACAATTGCCGGAGAATGTCGACCGCTTCAGCGATTTCCAGCGGTCCTTCATTGATGCGATCCTTGAGTGATTGCCCTTCGTAATGCGCCATCACAATGAAAGGACGGCCGTCAGGCGTTTCTTCGATGGCATGGATGGTGCAAATATTTGAATGGTCGAGAGCGGATGCGGCCTGCGCTTCGCGTTGAAAACGAAGCCCGGCTTCCGGATCAGTCCGCCAATCGTCAGCGAGGACTTTAAGCGCGACAAGGCGATTGAGCTTCAAGTCTTTGGCTTTGTAAACAATGCCCGAGGCGCCTTGCCCGATTTCTTCCAGGATTTTATAATGTGAGATGGTTTCGCCAAGCATTGATTGAGCGTTCCCCTTCAACCCGCCTTTTCCCCGAAGCTTTCCCGAGACGCCGGCTATAACAAATTTCTATAAACAGTTTTTAGACTGAAAGCAGACACTCCAATCCCAAAAACGAGATTTTGCGACTTTGGAGTTGGAGTACATAGACCAAATTGATGCGGACGTTTTACATCAAAACGGTTGACGTACTCCAAATTTCGCGAAATTTTTCTATGCGGCAATAACAACTGATTTGGTTTCCATGTAGAAATCCAATGCCTCGTCGCCGTGTTCTTTGCCGAGACCGCTTTGCTTAGCGCCGCCAAAGGGCAATTCGTCGTGGATGCTTTGCGGGGAATTGATCCAGGTGTAGCCGGAATCGATGCGCTCCGCGGCTTCATGCGCTCTCTTAAGATCACGCGTCCAAATCGAGGAGCCGAGGCCGTAAATCGAGTTGTTGGCTTTTTCAATAGCTTCGTCAAAATCGTTCACGCGGAAAATCGGTAACACCGGTCCGAAAACTTCCTCTGTTGCTACTCGCGATGATTCATCCACATTTATGAGCAACGTCGGGGAGTAGAAAAAACCGTTTTTATAAACTTCGCCTTCAGGTCTTTTGCCGCCAACCAGGACTTCGGTGCCTTTTTCGACGGCGTCCTCAACCTGCGCTTCAATTAAATCTCGCTGCCGCGCCATGTGCAGCGGGCCGATCATCGTGCCCTGTGTCAGCCCCTCGCCCAATCTTAATTTTTTGACTTTTCCAACGAGCTTTTCGATGAATTCATCAGCGATTGAGTCGAAAAGATAAAGCCTTTTGATCGCAAGGCAAGCTTGCCCGCAATTGAAGAAACGCCCGACGGACGCAGCGCTGACGGCCTTGTCAATATCAGCGTCATCGCAGACAATCATCGGATCGCTGCCGCCGAGCTCAAGCGTGATTTTTTTAACGCCTTCCGCCGCTAGCTTCATGACGTGCTTGCCGGTTTCCGTCGAACCTGTGAAGCCAATTTTGCGAACTTTTGGATGACGAACAATCGCTTCGCCAACTTCAGGCCCCGTCCCCGGGACGCAATTTAAAACGCCTTTCGGCAGTCCCGCTTGGTGGAAAAGTTCGATGCAACGCGTCGGCGTGATCGGGGTCGTGTCGCCGGGCTTAACGACGAAAGTATTGCCGACCAGTAATCCGGGCGCGATTTTGTTGCCCATCAGCGCTACAGGAAAATTCCACGGCACAATAGCGCCGCAAACGCCCAGCGGTTTTTTCAAAATCATACCGTTTTTGTTTGCCCCCAGAAGCGGAGCATAGCCGCCGCGCACTGATTTCGAAAGTCCGGCGTAATGTTCAATCGTATAGACGAAGCGCCGAATTTCCAACATGCCTTCGCGCAGCGGTTTTCCCTGCTCCCTGACGATGGAAACGGCAAGGTCACGCTCGTTTTCTTTGATCAGGTGCGCCGCTTGTGCGAGAATTTCGCCGCGCTGGGCTATCGGCGTCTGCGACCATTCCTTGAACGCCTCGTGCGCGGCGTCGACTGCGAAATTTGCATCTTCCGCAGTACACATTTGAACAGAATTAACCAGCTCTCCGGTCGCGGGATTTCGTATTTCATTAACGTTTGAGCCTTTCGAGTCCACGTACTCGCCGTTGACAAACATGCGCGTCATAATGTATCTCCGATTCTCAGTTTTAAGTCTTAAAATTTGCGGGGAAGTTAGTGATCGATACGGCGAATCCCAAAAGTTTTTCGGCAAAGCGTAGGCGGGTAATGTTGGGAAATTCAGGGAAGCTTTTTCAGGAAGGAAAATTCAAAAAGGCTGCTCCGTTTCAACGGAATCAAAGCAATCGATGACGGTTTTGAGGCAGATAAGCATATGACCCTTGCCTTCTTCGCTCATTTCTTCTTCGAACTCTTCGTCTTCTTCCATAAGCGTTTCAACAACGTAACGCAGGACTTCGGGCTGGTTGTAATTGCTGAAAATCGTATGAACTGAGTCGATGAAATCCGGATCGGTATCGTTGGCCAGAAAGGTCAGCATTTTGTTATTGAGCTCTTCCTTTTCTTGCAGGAGAACGTCACTGACCTCTGGCAAATTTTCGCCGGAAACATGCAGCATCATTTTCCAGATGCTAATCCCCAAAAAAAGGAGCAGCTCTTGCTCTTCCTCGTTCAAATAATCATCGGCCGTCATCATCAGGAATGCAAAAACGATCGGTTGGCTGTCAGCCATCGTATTCACGATTTCAACAATGGCGTCAGCTTGTAAATCCGCAATATATTCGGACGTTCGTTCTACAATTTCCTCAGGGATTGGGCGCATATTTTTTCCCGTTCAATGTTTTGACTTATTGATTAGTACGAAAACAAATAATGAGCGCGGAATATAGAGAAATCAGACGAAAGGAATTTAACAACTGTGATGCTTCCATAATGAGAATTTGACTTTAAACGCGATTAATTTTGATTTGATCCGTCGCAAGCTCGTCAACGCGTTCATTATAGATATGGCCGGCGTGACCCTTCACTTTTTTAAACGTCACTTGGTGAATATTGAGAAGCTTGTCTATTTCCCGCCACAAATCGACGTTTAAAACCGGCTCCCGTTTTTTGCCGCGCGTCCATCCGCTTCGCTTCCATTTGCCAAGCCAGTCTTGGTTGATTGCATTAACGATGTAAGCGCTGTCGGCGTAGAGTTCAACTTCGCAAGGCTGCGTGAGCGCTTTTAAGCCTTCTATAACGGCAGTCATTTCCATGCGGTTGTTGGTGCTGTGGCTTTCGAAGCCAGCGACTTCTTTTTCCTGATCGCCAAATCGCAACAATGCAGCCCATCCGCCGGGTCCCGGGTTGCCGCTGCAAGCGCCGTCGGTATAAATCTCAACTTTATTCATTACTTTACCTGCTCTAAAAAAGGAAAAGCCAAAACTGCTCGGCAATCAGGCGTTAGAACGCCAAAACGATACAACGAACAACTCTGACTTTTGAATATAAAAGATGCTCTAATTAAACCTGCTCCTCGGCATGATACGAACTCCGCACCAACGGGCCGCTTTCGACATGCTTAAAACCTAGTTGTAAGCCGAATTCTTTAAAACGGTCGAATTCCTCGGGGTGAACGTAGCGAATAATCGGCAGATGCTTCGGCGTGGGCTGCAAGTATTGTCCGATGGTCACGATGTCGATTTCGTGCTTTCGCATATCGCGCAGCAGATCATAAATCTCATGAACTTCCTCGCCGATACCGATCATAAAGCCGCTTTTCGTGCGCATCCCGGCTCGTTTCGCGTGTAAAAGCAAGGTCAAGCTTTGCTCGTAATTCGCCTGCGGACGAACCTTGCGATAAATGCGCGGCACGGTCTCGACGTTATGATTCAAAATTTCCGGTTTGGCGTCGATGATCATTTGCAACGCTTCTTCGCTGCCTTTGAAATCGGGGATGAGCACTTCGACCGTACAACCAGGAACGCGCTGGTGAACCTGGCGGATGGTTTCGGCAAAAACGCCGGCCCCGCCATCAGGCAGCTCGTCACGATTGACAGAGGTGATGACGGCGTGTTTGAGCTGCATCTTTTCAATCGCATCCGCAACACGGCGCGGCTCATCCAGATCAAGCCCCAGCGGACGGCCTGTTTTGACGGCGCAGAATCCGCAGCTTCGCGTGCAAATGTCGCCGAGAATCATAAACGTCGCCGTGCCGCGTCCCCAGCATTCGCCGAGATTCGGACAGCGCGCTTCTTCGCAGACCGTGTGGAGATTGTGCTGGTCAACGAGGCCTTTGACTTTCGCGTAATTCGGCGAACTCGGCAGGCGCACTTTGAGCCATTCCGGGTGCCGGCGTTTTGGCGCTTCGGGTTTATTTAAAACAGTGAGTTCTCTCATGATTTTTCCGGGTCCATATTTTCGAGATGATAAACCACGCGCTGCAAAAATTTGCCGCCTGCCTCGCCATCGACGATACGGTGGTCGTAGCCGAGGGAAATATAAACCATGTCGCGGATGGCGATGGCGTCATTAACCACAACCACGCGCTTTTTGATCACGCCGAGGCCGAGAATGCCGACTTGCGGCTGGTTAATGATCGGCGTGCCGTACAAGCTGCCGAAAACGCCGACGTTGGTGATGCTAAACGTGCCGCCCTGCACTTCTTCGGGCATGAGTTTTTTTGAGCGAGCACGTAACGCCAAATCGTTCATCGTCCGAGACATGCCCAGTAAATTGAGCGTGTCGGCATTTTTTATCACTGGAACGATCAAGCCTTTCTCAAGCGCTACCGCCATGCCGATGTTGACGTTTTTCTTGAGGATGATCTTCGAACCTTCGACGGAAGAGTTGACGATGGGGAATTCACGCAGAGCCTTCGCCGCCGCGGAAAAAAAGAAAGGCGTATAAGTCAGCTTGAAACCTTCCTGTTGTTGAAACGATGCCTTGACCGCCTCGCGGTATTTCACCAAGTGCGTCACGTCCGCTTCGGCAAAAGAGTAAACGTGCGGAGAGGTTTGCTTGCTTTGCACCATGTGCGCCGCAATCGCCTGGCGCATACGATCCATCTCGATAATTTCCGTATCACCGCCTGCGAATGACGGCGCTGCGGCTGCTGGTATGGACGGCATGCTTGGGGCAGGCGCGGAAGCCGGCTGAATCGCTGGGGCTTGCGGCATGGCCGGCGCTGCTGCCGGTTGTTTTGTGCGGTTTTCGATATAATTCAAAATGTCGTCTTTGTTCACCCGACCGCCTTTTCCACTGCCGGGAATGGCCGCAAGCTCGTCCGCGGAAACGCCTTCTTTTCTGGCGATCGATTTCACCAGCGGCGAGTAAAATCGACGTTCACCGGATTCTTCGGCAACGGCGGGCTGAATTTCAGCGGGTGTTTTGTCAACAACTGCTTCCGGCTGACCATTGGTTGGCGCTTCCGCCGCCACGGGCTCGGGCGTTGATTCCGCCGCTGCAACCGTGGCCGCACCATCGCCAGCCGCACCGATTTGCGCAATGACGGAGCCGACTTCCACAGTATCGCCCTCTTGCGCCAAAATTTTGGTTAGCACGCCCGCACTCGGCGACGGAATTTCGGAGTCGACTTTGTCCGTCGAAATTTCAAGGATGATTTCATCCTGTTCAATGGCGTCGCCTTCTTGCTTGAGCCATTTTAAGATCGTCCCTTCGGTAATGCTTTCGCCCATTTTGGGCATGACCATGTCAGTGCTCATGGGTTAAATTCTCTCATCAGGTTACTGAGCATTATTGAACAAAGAATCTGTCTAAAGAAAATTGTCGTTTACTTGATGCTCATTTATGTTTGATATTGTCTACTCTGAACGCAAAATAGATACAGAACAAAAAACTCACAATAAATGTCGTTAACGCGACAGGTATTATAAATAAGACAAAAGCTGTATAATCATGCACATTTACCCACTCGAGCTTAATTGTGATGTAGCATGCAACCAATAAAGCGACGCTTGTAAAAACCCATTTTACAGACGTTTTAAATTGATCTGAGTAAGTTTGCATGAGTTTAATCAGCTTTCAGAAAAAGCTTTTCGGCCAGTTTTTGGCGCTTCATAGCAGAGCTTTCCCTTGTGCTTCACTTCATAATAGATCGTTCCAACAACGTCCTGCCATTCTTCAAAAGCTTCTTCACTGGAAACAAGAACATCGACGGGAGTTCTCGCATCAGTTTCTTTTCGCAGGCGGTCTTGATTGCGATGATCAAGACTCCGCTTCTTCCGGGTTCAATCCTTCGAAAATTGCTGTCAGTGGTAATTCGAAATCCGGCAGAATCTCCGGCGCGGTTAGCTTGTCGTTGACCGTGCTTTTCCCTTCGGTTGTGCAAACGAGCACTTCACGCGTACTGGAGATGACGATCCATACAAGCTTGACGCCGTTTTGCAGGTAGTCGTCGACTTTCTCCATCATGCGGGAAAAACTGTCTTCCGGGGAAAGGATTTCAACGGCGAGATCGGGAACCATAGGGAGATAGCGGTTGAGGTCTTTCGGCAACCGTTCTTTAGCGATAAACGAAACGTCCGGCGCGCGCGATTCCCGGGCGCGTTCCGGCCAGATGCGAAAATTTGCGTCGCCGGAAACCAGGCCGATAGGATTTTTTTTCAAGTAATCTCTGATTTCCGCGCCAATATTGTTTTGAATGACGCCATGTGCAAAATTCGGCATTTTGTAAACTATCCTCCCATGATAAAGCTCGGCGGGAAACGGCAGGTCGCGTTTTTCAAGCTCATGTACGGTCACATCGGTGCGTTCTTCTATGGGCGTTTCTTTAAAACCCGCCGCACTTTGTCCGGAAGCGTGCGTGCGCGTCGTTTCAGGAGCTAAAGTTGTGCTTGCATGCGCCATCAGATCACCTGATTGTATATGATGAATGTCTGTTTTCTCTAATGATAGAAATTGATTCCGTCATTTGCAAATGAGAAGCTTGACTGAGCAATTTGCTTCGTTAATTTGTAGTCTGTTAAATTACATTAGCGGATCAAAATCATTTTTCGAGTCAATTGAGTTTCCGGCGACTCCAAAACATAAAAATAAACGCCGCTTGGCAAAGTTTGCCCGCTCTCGTTTCTGCCGTCAAAGTTAATAGCGTGTCTGCCGGAAGCAAGCTTATCCTGTATCAGAAGTCTGACCAACTGACCGGTTGTGGAGAAAACTTTCAACGTTGTGAGTTGAGGGCGTTCTAGATAGAATTCGATGGTCGTTTCGGGATTGAACGGATTGGGGAAATTTTGGGAGAGCGAAAAACTCGTTGGTAATTCCGCTTCTGAATTTTTCACGGAGACTTCAAAGGGTTTACTCCAAAAATTTAGTCCGCCGTCTTCCTCGCCGACAAATAAATCCAGTTTGCCGTCGGCATCGATATCGACGATGCTGACTGTAGCGTCGTTGCCAACATCAACAGTATCCAAAAAGACTGTATCTAAGAAGGCGGGCTGATTAATAAAATTCGCTGACTCTGGCGTGCCTATGTTTCTGTAGAAATCAAGTTTTCCCTCACGTTTTCCTATTAGCAAATCAAAATCCTTGTCATTATCAACGTCTCCAAAGCTGAACGAGTGGAATCTGTTAATAGAATCGAACGCATTTGATACAAATCCAAAATTTGGCGTTTCGGCGGTTCCGTCATTCCTGTAAAACAAAAATTCTCCAGTGCTTGAGCCGTTGACGAATGCGTCCAAATCATCGTCGCCGTCTATATCGATGAAAGCTAGACCGCGCCCGTGCAATCCAACAGCAATCGAATCAAATTGTTCTGCCACAAGCGTCCAAACTGGTGCATTAATATCACCGTCATTTCTATAAAAGCGAACCCCATCAACGCTACTTCTGATAAAGGCGTCTTGATCGAGATCGTTATCAATATCAGAAAAGACAAAAGGGCCGTGACCGAGTTCTTCAAAAATATAATTTGCTACTGCCCATGTTTGCAGACCCACTGTGAGTCCTTTGTCTGAAATCCCGGTATTTTCATAAAATCGCTGTAATGAACCGTCGCCTGCTAGAAATAGGTCAAGATCAGAATCTCCATCTATATCCGCAAATGCAGGCCAGCTTCTTTGTCCAACATCAATCGTTTCATCAATGACTTCTGCGATAAAATGGAAATTTCCTATTGCCCAATTTGCACTGTCTTTTCCGCCTGCATTTTTATAAAAACTCAATATTCCCCAGGGTACTTCAGCAAATAGGTCGAGATCGCCATCATTATCATAATCAACTAATTCAGGATTTTGTACGCCTTCGAAATCGAATTCGAATTTCGAATAGTTATTCCCTCCAAGAAAAACGGCATTTTGCGCAGAACCAATATTTTCATAGTAAACGAGATCGCTAATCGGCCATGCAAAACTTGTGATGATATCTAAATCATTATCGTTGTCGATATCAGCCAGTACAGGTCTGCATTGAAATCTTGTTCCGCTTATTTGCAAATAGTTTTCACTAACTAACGACCATTCTGCATTTAATGAGTCTCCTATATTTTCGGCAAATTCGAGTTTTCCTAAGCCACCGCCTACAAACAAATCCAAATCACCGTCACTATCAATATCCGCAAATGCAGGATAGCTCTTATCGCAAGCATCAATTTGAGCCAAGCTATCGGTTATCCATGTCCATATAGGGATGGTCCGCGTCCCGTCATTACGGTAAAAAACGACGGTACCTCCTTCACAAGCATCATCTCCATTCCCAATGAACAAATCGTAATCGTTGTCGGCATCAATATCAGCAAAAACAGGGCTGGCGTTTTCTCCAACATCAATCGAATCATAAAATAACGTTACGAATTCGAACCCTGATACATCGTTATTTTTCCAATAACTTATGGTGCCATCGCTTTTTCCAATAAACAGATCAAGATCACCATCACTATCAATATCCACAAAGCGTGGTCTTGTCGAACCTCTGATATTTGCACTGCCGCCCGAATAAGCGTTTTTTAGGAGTTCGCCATTGACGACTGCCGGGAATTCTTTCACCCACAACGTTGTCTGTGAAAAAGCGCCGCCCGTGAGTGTCAATAAAGCAATTATGATAACAGATTTCTTTTTATTGCTTGTCATTGCTCATCCTCCCATTTTTACTGAACTTCGAAAGTCTTGTGATTGTGATGTTGGAAAATCAGGAAACCTGTGCCTTGGGCAGGTTTAGCATTTTCGTTTGAATGGAATCCGGAATAAATGCACTTGCGTTTAAAATCTCTACGCCAATCAACTCGCCCTTTTTGTTCAACTCTGCTGTAATATTGAGACTAATTTCAATGCTGCCGTCTTCCGGTTCGTCGAAAATCGCTAAATGCAGAATATCCTCTTGCTCAAAATATCTTAGTTTGGCTTTCATGAACTAATTTTGGGCTACTGAATCGGTTTGCCTTCCAGATCCGGACGCTCGGTGTAATACTCGGTGTGAGGCTCCAAGGCAAGAAGTTGGTCAAGATGAATAACCATATCGTTGCGCGTGTAAGCTGAGATTTCGATGATGCCGGTGTCCATGCGGATGGCGTCTTCGGGGCACGCTTCGGCGCAGTAACCGCAGAAAACGCATTTGCCGAGATCAATGTCAAAAATCTTTGGACGTTTTTCAATCTGCGCTTCCGGGCGTTCTTGAGCGACGATATAAATGCAATGTGCCGGACAGACGGTTTCACACATCATACAGCCAACGCAGCGCGGCGTGCCGTCTTCGCGCTTGACCAAGCGATGGAGCGTACGCAATCGCGGCCAAAAAAGGCGGCGATGCTCCGGGTACTGATAGGTGACCGCGCCCGGATTTTTCGGCTTCATGCGTAACGATTTGCGAATGTGGTTGCCCATGTTGACGCGAAAATGGCGGAAGGTGATCAACAAGCCGTCGATGATGCGGGGAACGTAGGTGCGCTCCCACCAAGTCAGGGGTTTGAATTGTCGGTGTACGTTCATTGCGTTTATCCTATCAGGTAGAGAATGACGGCGGTTGCCATTATGTTAAAGAGCGCCGCGGGCAGGAGCATTTTCCAGCCGAGCTTCATGATTTGATCATAGCGAAAACGCGGCAACGTCCAGCGAATGGTCATCATGATGAATATAAGAATCGCGACTTTGATGAAGAAGGTTACGAATTGCAGCAGCGTTAGCAGCAGATTGTGCGCGTCGAAAATCCAGATTTGGAAATTATCGAATAATGCAGCGAAAACGCTCGCGTCAGGCAAGTACGGAATTTGCCAGCCGCCGAGAAAGAACGTGACTGTGAGCGCGGCGATGAGAATGGTTTCGAGAAAGTCTGTCAGGAAGTACATGCCGAAGCCCATGCCGCTGTATTCGATGAAATATCCGACGATTTCGCTCTCGCCCTCCGGCGCGTCAAAAGGAATGCGTTTGGTCTCAGCGATACCGGCGGCGAGGAAAATAAGGAATCCCAGCGGTTGCAAAAGAATGCCCCACTTTGGAATAAATCCCCAGAGAAGATCGCCTTGTTGCCGCGTGATTTCCATCAAATCAACGCTCTGATAAACGAGCACGATCCCGATCAAAGAAATGCCGATGGAAACTTCATAGGAAATCATCTGCGCGCTAGCACGCAAGCCGCCGAGCACGGCGTAGTTGTTGTTCGAAGCCCAGGCTCCGAGCACCACGCCATAGACCGCCATGCCGAGCACTGCGAAAAAGTAGAGCAAGCCAATGTTCAGCGGGGCAATTTGCATGGTGACCGCCTCGCCGTTGATGAGCAAATGATCCGCGTGCGGCAAAATGGCGAAACCAAGCAACGCGAAGAATACAGAGATGCAAGGCGCCAGGGCGAAGAGAAATCGGTCCGCGCCGTTAGGGACAAAATATTCTTTAGTAAACAGTTTCAACGAATCGGCCAGCGAATGAAACAGGCCGAGCGCTCGAATGCCAAAAATCGCCGCACGGTTGGCGCCGATGCGATCTTGCATGATCGCGCTTTGCTTGCGCTCAACCCACGTCAAAACCGGCGCAATGAATAGCAATGACATGAGAAAAAAAGCGAATTTCGAAAGAAAAATGATCAGTCCGGCGAAAAATGATTCCATTAAAATCCTCCAACTCCCGTTTCCGGGAAACCGGGCGAGATGTTTTTTTCAAGTCAGAATGATTGAAGTCAAAATTATCTATTTACTAAAAGAAATCATTCTGACTTGAATGATTTTGACTTCAAATGGAATTACCTGCGTATGGTTTTGAATTCTATATTATGATAGTTGAAATTGATCCATTGTACGGCTTGCAACGGTGTAAAACTCATGAAGCGTCGGATGTGTTTTTCATAATTTTCCTGGTCCTTCGTCATCGCTGAAATTTTAAAGGCGGTTTTGGGATTGAGCATATGAATTTTTTGCCGACCCAGAGTCGCTCCGCCTTTTTTAATTTCGATTTCTTTGACAACGTTCGCCTCACCGCCGCGAAAATGAGCGATTGCCTCGTAAAACAAACTCGTATCCAAATACGCGCCCCAATCTTGCAGAAGGGCGATCATGAGCTTTTTCAGCCAGACACAATCTTCATCGATTTCTTGCCAATGACGGTCGTCGACAAAGAAATCCAGGCGGTTTTCAAAAGTAAATCTTGTTGAAACAAATTGAAATTTAACCGACGCCGATCTCATGTTGACAAGCTTGCCGTGTTGCAAACCAAGAAGGAACAAGTAAGTCAGCGCTTGCTGAAAGTGTTTGCCAGTCAACTTCTGTACAGCCTTCAATTCATAAAGCGCGCAATGGTCCAGAAATAAATCGACGTAAAGCGTTTTTACAAAATCCTGGTATGAAATTTCAATCGGCGCTTCTTGCTGCACGTTTTTAAAGCCAGCCTTCGAGCAGCGATCCGCCAACTCAGCACGAAAAATCGTTTCATTCCACAGCCTGCCCATCTCATTGTGAACCGCGAACGCCAACCCCATGACTTGATAATCAATATCATGAAACTCGTCTTCAGAAATCAAATTGACCGGATAAGGCGTTCGGATCGGCATAACAGAAAAAATTGTTTCAAGTCAAAATAATTCTCTTTTTATGATTTTGACTTCAATCATTTTGCTTTACACAACTTCAGTTTTTTGCGTGGAAACGAGTTTCCCGTTTTCTTTCGGATTAGCGCCGTTGTCGCCAATCGCTCCATAACTCAGGTCTTTAAAAGCGGAAACTGTGTCCGAAATGTCAGCGAAAACATCTTCAGCTTCAAAGTAAGCGAATGAAACGCTGAATCGTTTTGCGAGCTTACGCAGGATCGTCCATTCCGGCTGGCTCTCATCCAGCGTATCGACTGCTTTATTTGCATTCTGTACGCGCCCAGCAAAGTTGGTGAACGTGCCGTCCTTCTCAAGATACGTACAAGCCGGTAAAACGAACTTAGCTTGCGCGCTTGTAGAATTTGTATTTGAGCCAACAAAAATGACCGTGTCAACGCCCGCCAGCGCTTTTTCAATGATCTCTGCGTCAAAGCCTTCTTCCAAATTGTGATGAAAGACGATCAAAACTTCGACCTTGCCGGCAGTGCATTCGTCGAGCAATTTCGCGGTCGAATCATGCTTTGTGTCTAAGCCAAAATCAGCCGCGCCTTTCGTGTTTGGATTTTTGTCTTCGCGAATCAGGAAATCATCGCTGAACGGCTTTTCTTTTGGTTTGACGGTGACCGGAAAGCTTTCCTGACCGAGAACCTCGTTCGAGAACCTTTTGAGAACGAACAGGTCTTCGTTGGTCATTTTTGCGGATCCGAGCACGCGAACTTGTTTGCCGTCGTCCAGCGTCGCCTGGATTTTGCTCGCGACCATCTCCAGCGCTTCGTCCCACTCAACTTCTTGGAACGCGCCGTCGACTTTCTGCAACGGCGTTGAAATACGCGTTTCATCATCGACATACCGGAAGCTGTAGCGCCCGTGATCACACATCCAAAAATCGTTAACTTCGCCATTGTAGCGCGGTTTTAAGCGCGTCACGCGGCGGCCGTCATTTTTGTAATCGCGCTTTTTGTTGGTGTGAACTGAAATATTACAGCCCGTGCTGCATCCGGCACAGACTGAATTGGTCTCGTTCAAATACCAAACGCGGGTTTTAAATCTAAAATCTTTTTCGGTAAGGGCTCCGACCGGACAAATATCCGCGGTGTTGACGGAATAGGGATTGTCGAGGCGTTTACCGGGTTGCGGCAGCAATTCCGCATGATCGCCGCGATTGAAAATGCCAAGTTCGCTTGTCTTGCTAATCTCGTCGCAAAAACGAACGCAGCGCGTGCAAAGAATGCAGCGTTCAGAATCGAGGACAATGTGCGTGCCGATGTCCAAAGCCTTGCTTTTCTTGACTTTATCTTCCAGCATCTTGGAATCGTACAAGCCATACTTCATGTAATAATCTTGCAGGAAACATTCGCCCGCCTGATCGCAAACCGGGCAATCGATGGGGTGGTTGACCAATAAAAATTCCAATACCTGCTGTCGGGCTTTTTTAACTCGCTCGTTGCGCGTATGCACCACCATGCCCTCGCCGACCGGGCAATAACAAGCCACTTGCAGCTTCGGCATCTTTTCCACTTCAACCAGGCAAATGCGGCATTGGCCGACAATGCTCAAGCCCGCGTGATAACAATAGCGTGGAATATCGACGCCCGCTTCGTCCGCCGCTTGAATGATCGTTTTCCCGGCGTCAACTGCAATTTCTTTTCCGTCAATCGTGATTGTAGGCATGTGTTCGATTCCTGGATATCAGATCGTCAATCTTTAGTTAAACGATGATATAAAAATGCAGAGAGCGCGGACATTGCACTCCCTGCAAAATTGAATTATACTTGCGCCGCCGAACCTGGTGCGAATTTTGAGAACGCAGCACGCCCAACGATGGCCGCAACGCCCATGATCAAGCCGTTTACGACAATTCCGAATACACGGTTCAGGAGCAACGATCCCATTGTAAGTTGCTCGCCTTCCGGAATATTCACAGAGTCCCAGTGAATATAGTATGACGTTTCAAGGCCAGCGCCGAGGCTGATCACTGAAAACACCAGAATGAGTACCTGGGCGAAAGCGCCGATGACAACGCCGACGAGAAATGTTCCCAACCAACTGTAACCGCCGGTTTTGTTCGACATTGCGCCATAATAAAGGCTGCTGATAAACATGATGCTGTACACTGAAAACATGGCGTTGCCGCGTGGAGCATAGTCCACGCCGAAAAATACGCCCATGCTGAAGCGCAGAACCGCCCAAATTGTGATGAGCAAAAAGGGCAGCTTGACAAAATTGATGATTGAACCTAACATTTTTCCACCTCCTTTATCTTACGCTTGTGCAGCGGAACTCGGTGCGAGTCCTGACAAAAGCCTGCCCAAACCAGCGGCCAATCCGCCGATTACCGCGTTGACGAGAATGCCGACAAAGCGCAATTGAATGAGCGCACCCATGCCCATCGTTTCGCCTTCCGCGATGTTCAACGAATCCCAATGGATAAAATAGGAGTCGGTCAAACCGGCGCCGAGGCTGATAACGGATAGCAAGAAAATCAGCACTTGCGCAAACAGCGCGATGAAAACGCCGACCATGAGCGTGCCCATCCAGCTAAAGCCGCTTCTCGTGGAAAGCGCGCCGTAAATAATGCTGCAAATCAAGGTCAATCCGACCATGGAAAACATGGCGTTGCCGCGCGGCGTGTAAGGTACGCCGAAAAACACGCCCAGGCTAAAGCGCAACGCCGCCCAAATAACCAGCAGCAAAAAAGGCAGCTTGACAAAATTGATGATTGAACCGATCATTTTTCCTCCTCCTTAAATCAGTTGAGGATTAAAAGAAAGCGCACGCGCGAACCAAATTGTTTTCCGCGCATGGGGTTTTGGATGAGTGGATTTGAAAGTTCCACTCGTCCTCGACTCCATCAAAGGCGCTTTTTTCGATACGTCAGCAGCAAGAACCCATTTTCGTAAATTTTTTGAGCTGTCAAATCAAGGCGCGTCATTGGAATACCGCCGACGAAAAGCGAAATTCCTGCGCCGAGCAGTGTCGGATTGACTTTCAAAATCAATTCGTCGATTTCGTCGAACAATGCGCTTGCCAAAGAACCGCCGCCGCAGAGCCAAATATCTTTGCCCGATTTTTTCTTTAATTCCTTCACAGCTTCGGATGCGTTTTCCGAAACAAGTGTAACGTTCTCATCCGGGCTTTCCTGCATTGAGCGCGAAAACAGAAATTGCCGCAAGTGCGGGTACGGATTGGTCACGTCAAACTCGAGCCCGACCTCATAAGTATTGCGGCCCATCAAAACCGTGTCGAAGCGCTGGTTATCGCCTGTTACATTCAATTGCTCGCGTAGATGTCCTGGAATCGTCTCAGGATACGCTGCAAACAAATCCGCGAAATGCTCCCCTTCCTGCAGCGCAAAATCAAATGAACCGTCCTCGGCGGCTATAAAGCCGTCGGCGGTTGTCGCGACGTAGTAAACGAGTTTTCGCATATTTCGAATGACTAATTCACAGCTTCAAAAAGCGAGTTGTAGATTTTGCGATTGATTCGTCCGCTATCAAAAAGCTCGGTTAATTTGCTTTGAGCTTCGGTGGCGGAAATCAAGTTTTCTCTAAACGCCTTTACAATTTGACCGGCGATGCCGGAAATTTTGATGCCTGCTCTCGAAGCGATTCGTCTGCCCAAAGTCTCTTCAATGAGCAAAGGCAGCTTCAATTGTTTCGCTAATGAAATGGCTTCAATCTCACCCAAATCTAGCCTTTGAATTTCGACAATTTGACCGATCTTGGTAATTTGTTTAATCTCAACAAAATCAATAATCGAATGAAACTTCAAATATTCTCGCGGCCTGTCAAAAGCGCCTCTTGTAAGCTCCGCTAAAACGGCTTACGAAATGATGATCTTTTCATACAGCTTTTGAATAAATTCGAAGCCGTCATTTAGTTTTTCCAGTGAAATGAGCGGTCCGGTATCACTGACGATCCTGCCTGCCACGGCGGTTATGCGTTGAGTTCAAGGTCAATATTCTCTTGCGAGTCATTCAGAATGGAAAACCCAAACTTTGGCAAACAATCTTCAAACTCGCGTCGCGACTTGCCTAAAATTTCTCGCGCTTCCTTGCCGGAGAGTATGCCAATGTGGTAAAGATTTGCAATGAGCATTTCTTTTAGAAATGAATCGTTGATTTTCTTAAGAGGCTTTATATCTGGTAAATCTATTGTCAATTCCATAGCGTTGTCTCCAAAATTGTTGGCCCCTTTTAAAAAAGCACGACGGAACGGCCAAAAATCGCCTCATGTAGAGGTTGCCAATGAATTATTGACTCGATCAACAGAATTAGAAATAACCTTTATACATCAAATATACGCCGATCATGCCCCACGCTGCACCGGCAATTCTGGTCATAATCGGTTTGTCCATCATCGCGCCGCCAATGGCGCTCACCGCGGACGGAAACGCTATTCGAACCGCGCCGCCAATCAGCATCGCCCATCCAAATCCAGTAATAATAGCCGGCCAGTCAGCAACCCAGGTATTGTGAGTGTTAACGATGCTGAGGCCGCCAAGCATCACCAATACCCCGGTTATGTATATCAAAGCACGATTCTTGAGAAATTCACCAGCCGTTTCCTGCAATTCTCCGGGATTTGTCAGCATTGGAACAGCCGCAACGAACAAAATCGGGCCGAGGAGCTTGGCGATGAAAATCGATTGTTCCACGACATTTCCTTTTTGCCTGAATCACACCTTGCCGTACAATCACGATTCGACCATGTTTAAACAAAAGTCGCCGGAGAAAGACCGAATCTGTTTGATAATGCGCGAATCTCAGAAACATTGAATTCCCGCGCGCCTGCCAGCAATTCAGAAATAACGTGCTCATCGCCAATTTCAGGGAAACTCGAAAGTGAAAGGCGATGCTCGTCTATAATATACTTGAGGACGTCCTTACCTGTCGCTGCTGGTGCGGGACAATGATTTTCTTCATAAGCGTGGATCAGGCCCAACGTATCCAGTAAATCATAGAGCGGGTGGCTTTCGTTGTCGCCGACAATATCCAGAAGCTCGTTCAATTTCTCCACAGCTTGGTCGTATTGTCTTTCAGTGTGAATGGGAGAAACAGGAACGAGCGTATTTAAGTCGTCCCAAGCTTTTGCTATTTGTTGCGTTGCCGCGGCAGTCATGAATTCCATTTCTCTTAGTCAATTCTTGATGGGTAGACGTAACGAGCATACAAGTCAATTGACGGCATACCCAGTGAATTGACGTTTGTAAGGCGAATGGAATCCCAGAACTATGTTGCTCTTGGGCACGCCCATGGCCTCCAGTTCTTCCGCCACGAGATGTTCCGTCATGTTCCGCTGAATCCAGACTTTGCCGTCTTTGATGTCGAGGTGCAAAACACAATTATAAACGCGATGTTCATCTTCCCAGCTACGTTCACCAATTGATAATGATCGTTCTTGGTATCGATGACGGTCTGGGTTTCAACGACATCTTCTTTTGGCCTTTGCTCGACGTATCTGGCCAACAAATCACGAACATGGTGGCGATAATCGTGACCCGTCCTCTTTTCGAGATCATCGATAGACATCGTTGCCTTTTCCGCGCTCTCGCTTTTAAGAGGCTCATAAATCTATCGCTCTCGCCAAGCATGGCCGCTTCTTTTTCAAATGCGTCGTCTTCTTCCAACGTTTGAAAAACTTCTTCCCGACTCACCAAATCAGTCGTCTCGCTTTCTTCCATCGCATTGGCAAGCCCAATATCTTCAATGGCTTCCACGATCAATTCTTGAAATAAATCTTTTCGCTCTTCCAGCAATTCAAGCAGAACTTCTTTGACAAGCTCTTTGAGTTGCGTCGTATCGTTTGATTCGGCGGGCATTTTTCTCATTCACTTTGGCCTTGCTCAAATAAAAGTCGCCGGTGAAAGCCCGAATCGGTTTGATAATGCGTGGATGTTCGAGACGTTTAAGTCTCGTTCGCCTGCCAGCAACTCGGCCACCGCCTTTTCATCACCAATTTCAAGAAAACTCGAAAGTGAAAGGCGATGCTCGTCCATGACATATTTGAGAACATCCTTGCCCGTCGCTGCCGGCTCAGGATAATGGTTTTCTTCATAGGCGTGGATCAGCGTTCCCAAAGTGTCCAGTAAATCATAGAGCGGGTGGCTTTCATTGTCGCCGACAATATCCAGAAGCTCGTTCAATTTTTCCACAGCCTGGTTGTATTGTCGGTCACTTTCGAGATGTTGATACAGGTCATTGTTTTTCAAATTCAATTTCAATTAACCCTATATTTTTCATTCCTCCATCGCGTGTCTCACGCATAATCGGATACTTGCCAGACTTAGGCTTTTCAATTTTTACTTCTCCAATAAGCACGTCTTTTGAAAAATCTCTATCATAAGCTTTTATAAGAATAGCTTGTCCTGAGTAATTATTGAACTCAAACTTTGTATTGAAATAAGGAGAGTTTTCATTCTGAATTTTTTTGGTTCTCCCAATTACTGTATTGCCAACAAGAACTTGTATCCAACAATCCGTCTTTGAGCCACTGTCGAAGCTCGGCAGGCCAAGCGCCGCCACAACGAAAATTGTGAGTTTGGAACGGTTTGATTTCGACTTATTCTCTTGCTCATTTTCGATAATTTCATATGAGATTTCTGAAATCTCATCATTTCCAAATTTATACTTTACCTTTACGTTTCCTCCAGTTGGGCAACAGTTGGGATCAGAATCATTATATGCCGGGAATTGATGTTCGATGTGCTTGTCGGTGATCCGGAATTTGTCATGGCCCATGTAAACCTTTTTTAATCTCGGGTTTACTTCAGGCAATTTATAAGCGGTCAGTTCATTTCCGAGAAACTCGTATAAGTCGAGAAAGCCGTAACCTCCTGATCCAGCACTACGAAGCAAAACGATAATCTCAAAATTGTTGTCATTATCTAGATCAGTTAGCCATGAATTCTCTACAACCGAATCATAGATGGAATCCTGCTTCGTAATGATAATATTCTGATGATGGATTTCTATCGAATATCTTCTTGGATAGTCTTTGCCGAGTTGCTTGACTTCTATTTTTGTCTCATTGAAAGTGTATTTCTTCGAGTAAATTTCTTGCTCTTGGCCTTGAACTGCGAAAGCCAAGAAAAAGAACAACACTATAAAACAAGACTTGTACATAGCTTCTCTCCTGTGATGCAAATACAAAAAGCTGTGAGATTTTACGCCGCTTTCGCCCGACGCACATAAGCCTCAAACTCCTGCGGGAATTTTTTGAGATAACCCAAAACCGGCATTGCCGCTGCGTCGCCGAGGGCGCAGATGGTGTTGCCCATAATGCCGTCGGCGCTTACTAAAAACAAACATTATTGAGCGGCGTGCAGCTCTTCCCGGATAATGCGGCGCAGGGTGTGCTCAAGTTCCTCGGTGCGAATGCTTTCTTTCAGCGTTTCATTAATGAGCGTTTGATAGCCGCGACCGCTAGCCTGCATTTTAAAATATGCGACAATGTTTGCGTCGAGAAAGATGTTGACGCGCACTTTCCCTTTTTGAACCGGCTTGCCGCCAATCCGCAGTTGAGCATTGGCGAATTGTTCGTCAGTGATTTCGGGAATATCGGAAAGATCGATATCTTCGTCCCGCATCGCGGCTAACGCCTGCCAATCAGTTAAAGAATCCTTTGAAGTATTTTTTCTGCTCATTTTTTGTCGCCTTTCGCATAGAGATAATGCGCGTTTCTTCATGTGTTTGAGTGTGTGCGATTACAACAACGATCTCATTAAGCAATCCCGTGGTTATAAATCTTTGCTCGCCGTAGTCCAACCACTCATCTTCGATCGTAAACGTAGCTCCCGCAAACACCTTTTTCGCATCAGCAAAATCCAATCGATGTTTGGCAAGATTTGAACGACGTTTTACATCATCCCATGTAAATCGCATGAGAAAATACACACAAATATATGTATGCGCAAGAGCGCTCTCGTTTCGTAACGAGTTTTTCTCTGCGCTCCCTTTGCGGCTTCGCGTCATTGCGTGAGATTTTCACAATTACAATAAGCTCAAACCAATGACAGCGAAGCAAAATGATAGCCCGCGTTACGCCGCTTTCGCCCGACGCACATAAGCCTCAAACTCCTGCGGGAATTTCTTGAGATAACCCAAAACCGGCATTGCCGCTGCGTCACCGAGGGCGCAGATGGTGTTGCCCATAATGCCGTCAGCAATGTCGCCGAGATTCGTCGGGTCGTCCGGGCGGGCGTAACCGGCGACCATGCGGTGCAGGATTTTGTCCAGCCAGCCGGTGCCTTCGCGGCAGGGCGTGCATTGGCCGCAGGATTCGTGATGGAAAAAACGAATCGTCGACATCAGCATCTCGACCAAGTCGGTGTCTTCGTGCATCACCATCACCCCGGCGCTGCCAAGCATGGAACCGATGGCCGCAAGTTCGTCGGTTTCCATCGGCACATCGATTTCATCCGGCGTCAACGGCGGTGATGAAGCGCCGCCTGGAACCACGCATTTCAATTCTTTGTCATCAAGAATGCCGCCCGCATGTTCGTAAATCATTTCACGCAAAGTCGTTCCAACCGGCAATTCGTAAATGCCCGGTTTTTTCACATGCCCGGAAATGCAATAAAGCCGCATCCCGCCGCTGCGGCCGTGACCCATTTTCGCGAACCACTCGCCGCCGTTGGTCATAATCGCCGGGACGTAGGACAACGTTTCGACGTTGTTGACGATGGTCGGGCAGCGATTAAAACCTTCAACCGCCGGGAATGGCGGTTTCATGCGCGGCCAGCCCTTTTTGCCTTCCAGCGAATCGAGCAAAGCCGTCTCCTCGCCGCAAATGTAAGCTCCCGCGCCGCGATGCAAGTAAACGTCGAGTTTGTAGCCAGAGCCGAGAACGTCGTCGCCCAAAATGCCCGCGTCGTAAGCTTCCTTGATTGCCGCTTCGATACGCTGCGCCGGAAGCACGTACTCGCCGCGAATGTAAATGTAACACGTGTGCGCCTTGATGGCATAGGATGCGATGATGATGCCTTCCAGCATCACGTGCGTCGCGTCGGCAACGATGTACTTATCTTTAAAAGTGCCCGGCTCGCTCTCGTCGCAGTTGACCACGAGGTAAATCGGCTTGTCGGTGTTTTTGGGAATGAAGCCCCATTTTATGCCGGTCGGAAATCCGGCGCCGCCCAAGCCGCGCAGGCTGGATTTCTTCAGTTCCTCGATAATTTCTTCCGGCTGCATTTTCAGCGCGCGTTTCGCCGCTTCGTAACCGTCGTGCTTTTTGTAATTTTCCAGCTCATTGCATTGATCCGCAATCAGCGGCGTCAAAACGCCCTTCACTTCTGCCATCAAATTGATCCCGTTAGCATTGTCGTTTTGTTAAAATGATCCTGTTCGGCAATCAGAATAATTAAAGTCAAAATTATGTCCTTTTAATTATTTTGATTCTCATCATTTTGCCTTCAAGAAGAAATAATTTTTAGTTCGCCTGAGTAATGATTTCGTCGAGTTTTTCGGTGGTGAGATTCGGGATGTAGTCGTCGTTTAGCTGCATCATGGGCGCGAGCTCGCAGGCGCCGAGACATTCGACCTCGGTGATCGAATATTTCATATCCTCGCTCGTCTGCCCGTCCTTAATGCCCAGCCGATTTTCGAGATGCTCAATCATCCCTTTGGCGCCTCGCAGCCAGCACGAGGTGGTGCGGCACATTTGAAAATGCAATTTGCCCATTTCCTTACGATGGTACATCGTATAAAACGAAAGCACCTCGCGCACTTTCACCACCGGCACTTCAATAATATCCGCGACAATCTGCTCCGCTTCTTCCGGCACAAATCCGTGCTGTTCCTGCACAACGTGCAAAACCGGCAGCGCCGCCGCGCGTTTGGTCGGGTAGCGCGTCAGCAGTTCGTCGATGCGCGCTTTCGATTCCTTGGTCAGCTCAAAACTCATCGATCCAACTCTCCTGCAATCATATTGATCGTGCCAAACGAAGCGACAATGTCGGCGATTTGATCGCCTTCCAACATTTTATGAAAACCGGACATCAACGCGAAGCAAGGCGGACGTACGCGCACGCGGTAGGCGTGATCTTCGCCGGTGCTAACGATAAAAAAGCCCAACTCGCCGTTCGCGCCTTCCACCGCTGAATAGGCCTCACCCGGCGGCGGCTGGATGCCGTAGCCGTCCATCACCAGCATAAAATGATTCATTACGCCCTCAATGCTGCCGTAGGTTTTTTCTTTAGGCGGCAGAACGACGCGCTTGGCGTCCGGGAAAATTTGCCTGGCGGAACGGGCGTCGTAACCGGAGAGCGTCGGATCTGTGAGCGCTTTTCCGGCAAGCAAATCTTTGGTTTGACCGAATTTACCTTTGTCGGCCATCTGTTCGCCTTTCAGCACCTTGCCTTCGTAGTCGACGTTGAGCGGGCCTTCGGGAATTTTCTCCAGCGCTTGCTCGACGATGCGGCAGCTTTGTTCCATCTCCGCCATGCGACACAAATAGCGGTCGAAATTATCGCCTTTTTCGCCGTACGGGATTTCGAAATCGAGCTCGGGATAAACCGAATACGGATTGTTTTTCCGAACGTCGAAATCAACGCCGGTGCTGCGCAGACATGGCCCAGTGAAGCCGTAGGAAAGCGCGTCTTCGCGACTGATAACGCCAGTGTCTTGCATGCGCTCCACAAAAATGCGGTTACGTGTTAACAGACGGTCGGCTTCTTTCAGTTGCTTGCGCGTGAAAGCGATGGCCTTGCGCGCACGTTCGTGAAAACCGGGGGTCAAATCCGCTTTTATGCCGCCGATTCGCACGTAAGAAACGGTCAAACGCGCGCCGGTGATTTCCTCGACCAGTCCCCACAATTCTTCACGCGCCTGGATCAAATAAAGAAAAACGCTCATTGCGCCAAGTTCCATCGCGTTGGCGCCAACGCAGGTCAAGTGATCGCTGATGCGCGAAATCTCCGACATGATCACGCGAATGTATTCCGCGCGCTCGGTGATTTGCAGCCCAAGCAGTTTTTCTACCGCCATCGCGTAGGCGACGTTATTAATAAGCGGCGAAACGTAATTCAAACGGTCGGTGTAAGGGAAAACATGACTCCATTTTCCGACCTCGCTTTCCTTCTCAAAAGCGCGATGCAGGTAGCCAATACCAAGATCGGTTTTTTTGACATACTCGCCGTCGATTTCCAATAAAATGTGAATCACGCCGTGCATGGCGGGGTGGGAGGGACCCATGTTCATCAAAAAGCTGCGCTCGGAAGTCCCGCCCTCATGCGCGGCTTTTTCCGCCGCCTCTTGCAGCGAAAGCGGAACCTGGTGGCTGTCCTTTGAAACGCCGTTTTGGGCTGAAACCCGCATGTTATATTCGCGAATTTCCTCATCGACGTAAGGCTTGTCATTGCGCACCAGCGGCTGACGCTTGCCGAACGGGTAATCTTTGCGCAGAGGGTGACCTTTGAACTCGTCGTACATCAAAATGCGGCGCGGGTCCGGGTGGTTTTTGAACTTGATTCCGAACATGTCCCACACTTCGCGTTCCAGCCAGTTCGCGCCGTCCCAAAGCGGCACGACGGAGTCGACGATAGGATCAGTTTCAGGAATGAAGGTTTTAAAACGGATGCGAACGCCGCCGGAAAGCGCATAGAATTGATAAATGACGGCGAAACGAGGAGAATCGGGGATGAGCTTATAATCGACAGCGGTTAGATCCATCAAAATCTCGAAACGCGGTTCGCATTCTTCTTTCATAAACCGCGCCGCTTCAAAAATATGCGCGCGGTCAACCACGTAAACTTCATCGCCGCAATCGGAAGCTTCGACTTGCATGTGATCGCCGAATTTCGCGAGCAATTGCTCCTGAATCGTCATCGTTAATAAGCCTGTTTTTGATTCTGAATCTTGTCCTGCAATTTCATCAAGCCGTCGAGCACCATTTCCGGGCGCGGGGGGCAGCCGGGGATGTAGACGTCAACGGGGACAATCGTGTCGATGCCTTGTACGGTCGAGTAATTATTGTAAAATCCGCCGGTGCAAGTGCAAACGCCGAACGCGACGACCCACTTCGGCTCGCACATTTGTTCATAAACCCGGCGCATCACGGGCGCCATTTTGTGGCTGATCGTTCCGACCACCATCAGCACGTCCGCCTGGCGCGGCGTGAAGCGCGGCAAAGCGGCGCCGAAGCGGTCAAGGTCGTAATGCGAACCTGCCGTGGCCATAAACTCCATGCCGCAACACGCAGTCACGAACGGGTACTGGAAAATCGAATATTTTCTCGCCCAGCCAATCGCCGCGTCGAGCTTTGAAGTCATAAAACTTTCTTTGCCAAAACCGTTTTTTACCGCCATTCTAACGCTCCTCTCTTCCAAACATATGCCAGCCCCAGAACGAGCACGGCCATAAACATGCTCATCGAAACCAATCCGGCCAGTCCAAGTTCGTGGAAACTGACCGCCCAGGGGTAAAAGAAAATCAATTCAATGTCAAACAAAACGAACAAAATCGCGATCATGTAGAATTTTACCGGGGGGCGATGTCCCGGCTCGGTCATGGGCGCTCGCCCGGTTTCAAACGGCGTGTCTTTGACCTCGTTCGAAGATCGCGGCCCGAGCAGCCGGTTCAACCCAAAAAATACCAGCACCACCGCCAGCGCCACCCCGGCCATTACCAATACGGCGATCAGTTTTTCCATTTCAACTCTCTCTCACGAAATATGGATTAATGGAGTTTTGGGATGCTGGAATATTGGTTTTGAGTTTTTCAACGACTCCAATAATCCATTACTTCAGCACTCCAATCCCTCGCCTGTTCAAACAAAGGAGCGGAATATACAAAGGGGTAAATGAAATTTCAACATCTTCGAACGGTTTTGCACAAGAAAATTACAAGGCGTCATGCGCCGCCCGGACATTGAATTCACGAAGGCCTCAATTAGCCGTCATTTGTTTCGTTTTATTCTGGTGAAAAGGCCATAAAAGAGACTCACGCAAGTCCCGTTGGCACGAATTCAGTCGGGTCAATTTGAGCCGTTCCGACTTCCGCCTCATATTTTTCGATTCGGCTATAGAGCTTTTTCACCTTTTCTTCGATCGCGCCATAGTCCAGGCTGTCGAAGATTGCAGTCTGACGCATATTGCCGTCCGGATCGGGCACAAGGCGTGATTTCTTGACGCCGTTCACTATCGCTTTTCTACTTTTAATATCCATCGCCTTAAATGTGACTTGAATAACGTCGTTTGCAAATTCACGCGGGCCGAAGATGCCGCTGCGATAGGTGAGTTCGAAAAAATTGTCGTCGGGAATGAATTCCAAAGCGGGCATTGCAAAGCTATTGATAACGTCGACAAAAGCTTCAATCGTTTCGCACGGATAGTAGTACAAATGCAGACGCATAATTTCCATTAAGAAGCTGTAATGCGCGGCTTCATCAATTGCGATTGTCTGCGCTACCTGGCAAAGCACCGGGTCTTTGTCTCTACCGTCCGCAAACACTGAGATTTCGCTGTTGCCTTTCGCAATAACGGCAGTACTTAAATAATTCAATTGCGTCGCCCGCTCTTGCAGCACAGCGTACAGACTCATGTGTAAAGGATCATCCCAAGTCAGCGGCCATTCATCATTACGTAAGTCATAAGTGTATTGCTCGATCCATTTTGGCGAACGATGGCGAAGAAACAACATTGCATTCAGCCAAGCGTCTGAATGTTTTTCTTCTTCGGCGCCCCAGCGGATTTGAAAGTTCGAGCGGCCGCGACTTCTGCGAACAAGGTTCGTGATTTTACTGACATAATCGGGGACATATTGCTCCACGGCATAGAAGCCTTCGACCAAAGTGTTCATTTCTGATGAATGATCCGTCCGTAGCTCCTGCCATTTGAATGAACCGTCCGGATGCCAATTGCGATTCTTCTGTGATGTCGTTGTATACATGCGATAAAGCGCAATTACGCCGCGCTCTATCAAACGATCCTTTTCCTGGCGGCTGAGGAGTCCCGCAGGGTATCGCGGGCGCTCCGCTTCAATCTCTCGGACGGCTGTGTTGTCCAGCAGACCCATTCGCTTCTTGCTCCCTTTTTCGATTTCGGTTAATCCAGATTCGCAGTACAATTTCGAAGCGATGCGGCGGCGACGAAAGTTGTATGAAAAAATGAAATGGTTTCGCGTGCTGATTGTAAAAAATTATGCAGCGATATAATCGCCTTTGAAAACGCAATTGCAACAAATATTTGCCCGAAAGCGCTTTACGCCGACGCCTTTTGCGGATTGGTGACTAATATTGCGCGTTTACCAGTAAAATATGCTGTCGATTGGCTCCTGATTGGGCAGGAAGTTGCAATCGAAATTGAAACAGGCAGCTCTCCGCCAAAACGTCTTTCGCGGTTGTTCCCACGCCCGCCTTTATCGGAACGACGCGAAAAGCAATGCTTTGAACCAAGGGCCATTTTATTATTCAGGCGCGTCACTTTGGTTAAAGCATGAACGCCGCGCAATTCCCTCCGTCTCATTTGTTGATACAAGTGTACAAAGTAATTGCGGAGTATTGCTTTTTGGAGACCGATTATGAAACGCTTTTTAAGAAAAAACGCTTGGGGAGTCTTGCTTTTGTCCGGGATGATCGTCGCCACTGTCGCCTGGGCGTTTGACAAGCACGACTGGAAAAAGCGCGACAAGTGGCAAAACGCGCCCGGTATTTTCAAGGCCATGGAAATTGACGCAGGCAGTTACGTCGCCGACATCGGCGCGCGGGAAGGCTACCTGAGCGTGCGACTCGCCAAAACTGTCGGGGATGCCGGGCGGGTTTTCGCCGTCGATATTGACAAAGACGCATTGAAAAAATTGAAAAAGACAGCTCGTGAAATGGGGCTTGAAAATATCCAAACGGTTCACAGCAAAGAAGACGATCCAATGCTGTCAGAAAATACCCTCGACGCGATTGTGATCGTCAACTCCTACCACGAGTTCGACGAATATGAGTCGATGCTTAAACACATGAAAGCGGCGCTCAAAAAAGGCGGACGGCTGGTTTTGGTTGAGCCGATTTCAAAAAGGCGACGCGATTCGTCACGCAGCACGCAGGAAAGCAGTCATGAATTGGGGATGAATTATGCCAGAAAAGATTTGGAAGCGGCGGGATTTGAGATTATCAAACAGCGCGATCCCTTTGTCAAACGCAAATCGCAAAACGATGAGATGTGGCTGCTCGTCGGGCGGAAACATTGAAGCGTTGAACATTTACTTGAAAAACCACGATAAATCCAGTGCAACATCCGGAAACGCGCCAGGAGCGATTCGATCTTTCGAACTAAATTCCTCGCGAGAAGCGTAGGCGTCGTCAGTCGGATTCATGAAGCGTAGAATGCGTTTTTTGTTCACATCCGCAAGCCAGACTTCCGGCACGCCCGCCTGCGCATAGAGAGGTAATTTGATGTCGTGATCGATGTTGAAAGTCGTGTCACAGACTTCAATAACCAAAAACGCGTTTTGAGGCAAAGGATGATGGGATGCGTAGAAATCTTCTTGCATCTTCAGGATCGAAACGTCAGGCTGCGGCTCTGAATATTTATCCAGTCGTACGGGATTTTGTATGCTGACGAACGCTTTTCCGGTAAGTTGGGAGCTAAAAAATACGTTCAAACGCAATACATAGGCGGCGGGCTTGCTTTCGATCGGACTCATTTCGATGATTCCCCCCAAAGTTCTCATCTGGCGTCCGGGCTAAAAATGCCGGATACTCCAATTTTGTAAAAATCGTAAACCGAAAAATGTGACGCTTGACCGCAGCCTCACTTCAGATTTTCTCCTGTTTATTCACGGCTGCTAAAAACGTATTGAGGATCGGCTTTTAAACGCAGTCATTAGTCGTCAAAACCAAGTGCAAAAAGAAGTGCGCTTTTGACCTCATGCATTTTTTCGTCGGACAGTACCGTTATTCGCGCGCCGATTTTATTTTTTGACGCCGTTTGAATGTGATCCAGATTGACGGCGCAAAGCCCTTTCATACCTTCATACTCGTCGAGCAAGACCTCAGACGGAATATTTCTTATTGTAGACGTGATCGGAGCAATAGTAGCTTCATTGAGAAACTTTAAAGCAGAGCTTCTGGTCAGAATCAGCACTGGTCTTTTTTTGTCTGGACGCTGAAATTTGAACCAACGGATTTCCGCCCTTTCCATTTCTTAACCCCACTCTTGCTCATTTTCCCATTCACGAAATTCATCTTGATCAACGGGGTTTCTTTGATAGCCTTCGTAATGACGACGCTCCAATTGTTCGATTTTCTTTTTTTTTAGATAATTGACAATCGATTCCCGAATAAACGCGGATCGCGTTGCGCCTTCATTTTTCACAACAGCGTCAAGTTCCGATAACAGCGCTTCATCAATAGTCATTTGAATTGTTTTCATCGGCATTACTTTCGTGTAGCGATAGGTTTCCATATAATTTGTGTGGAAAGATATGTGTTAAAATCATCGGAGTCAAGCACATGAGGGAGGTTTTGCCTGAGCAATCATCGAAAAGTGGTGCTGCTGTCTTGCTGTTGGGGGACAGTTGCGATTATTTTTCCGAAGCTAATATTCTTCGAATGCTGTGCCCTGAATCTTTCGCGCGCAGTTGGGTGATCATTTCGCCGACAAGGCCGAGGGAAATGAACTGCGTACCGACAATAATGAGCGAAACGCCCAAAAAAAGCAGCGGGCGGGTTGAGAGGTATTTTGTATAAACGATGCGCTCGTAAGTCAAAACTGCGCACACGAAAAAGCCAAGCAACGAGCAAAGCATCCCGAAGCCGCCGAACAAGTGCAGAGGGCGTTTGACGTAGCGCGATAAAAAAAGCAGCGAAATCAAATCGAGGAAACCGCTGAGATAGCGTGAAGGACCGAACTTGGTTTTGCCATGTTTCCGGGGATAATGCTTGACCACTTTTTCGCCAACGCGAAATCCCGCCTGCGCCGCCAACACGGGCAGAAAACGATGACGCTGGCCGTAAACCTCAATCGTTTCAACCACTTCTCGGCGGTAAATTTTTAATCCGCAGTTCATGTCATGCAATTTCACGCCGGTCATCTTGCCCGTCACGCCGTTAAAGATTTTCGAAGTAAAGCGCTTCAGAAAAGGATCGTGACGCTCTTTTTTCCAACCGGAAATCACGTCAAAGCCTTGCTCCAGCGCGTCGATGAGTGACGGGATTTCCGCCGGATCGTCCTGCAGGTCGGCGTCCATGGTGATGACGTATTTTCCGCCGGCGTGCGCAAAACCTTCCGCCAAAGCAGCGGACTTGCCGTAGTTCCGGCGAAATTGAATGACGACAATCCGGTCATCTTGGGCGTGCAGTTTTTTGAGCACGGAAAAAGAACCGTCGGTCGAGCCGTCGTCCACGAAAATAAACTCAGCATCGAAGTCGGTTTTTGCTACTGACTCGCCCAGGCGTCGGTGCAATTCTTCCAAGGAAGCCGCCTCGTTCAAAAGCGGAATAACAACGGAAAGTTCTGGCGGATTGACGGACTCCAAAGCTATTCCCCGGACTTGTTTTTGCCCAAAATCACGCTCTCGGCGTTGTCGGGAACTTTGTACTGGAAGTCCTTCGGGCGGATTGGCGTGTTGGGTTTGACGGCGCTGTACCAGACGGTCAGTTGTTCTCGATTTTGCGGGCGCGTTAGAACAATATGCCGCGGCAGCCAGACGCCGCGAACCTTGCGGAACCTTTTAAAAGTCTGGCGGAAAAACATTTCCCCGGCGTCGTTGGAAAGCTCGATCCTGGTGATGACGAATTTCTGCGCGTCCACTTCGTAACGCAGGTTTTGGTCTCGCAATTTCTGCTCAAACACAAGCTTTCCGCCGCGCGCTGACATTTTCGTATCGGAAGACGTCGGGAAGTAGGGAACGCCGATCACAGAGTTCAAAAGCTCTGGATAATCAATTTCCATCTGAAAAAGCACCAAGCCGTCGATTCTGTCAACCGGCCCGGAAAAGTGATGATTATCAATTGGCGAATAACTGCTGAAGTTCACGCCGTCCGCGAAAAGAAAGCCAACGTCAACGCCTAAAATGGCCTCGGTTTTAATAAATAATGAGTCCGGCCGCTGGACGCGCACCGTCAAGTCGCCGGTGAATTTTTGCGCCGGAATGTTGACGATGATTTTGCCGCTGCCTGCGAGCGTTTTCACTTTCGCACGATTTTCGCCGATTTTTTGAATCACTTGTTCCGGACTGAACGCGTGAGGATCGGTCTGCAAATTTGGCTTGGAGCCAGCGCAGCCAATTATGAACGGGAGTAAAATGGAGAAAGTCCAGTAGCGGTTTTTTGAGAGTAATTGGGTAGACAGTTTTGTCATTCTGGGAGAATCTTTTTTAATCGCAAGCACCGAACTCTTGGCTTGAGCCAACGTTGACGCCAAAAAAGATGCTTTCAGCATGACAAAACGAGAAATTGCTTTTTGGGAAAGCAATGTCGTTTTCAAAATTGTCGTTTTGATGGAATTGCCTATTTCAATCGTTCTTGAGTTGTTCCATTTTTTCCAAAAGCGTACGGCGGGAATCGTCCATTTTAAACGCTTTTTGCCAGGCGCTGATCGCCTCTTCGAAGTTACCGAGCTTTTCGTGAACGTCGCCGAGATGCTCCCAGACTTCAGCGCTGTCATCGCGAACCTCGAGGGATTTTTTGATGTAGATCAGCGCATTTTCATAGTCGCCGGATTGATAGAGCACCCAGCCTTTTGTGTCCAGAAAAGCGCCGTTGTCGGGCATTGCCGCCAGTGCTTTGTCGATAAGCTCGGTTGCAAAATCCAATCTTTCCCCGCGAAGGGCAAGGCTCCAACTGTAATTGTTTTGCAGAATCGGATCATCCGGTTTGATGGCCAGCGCTTTTTCATAGAGTGCGTCTGATTCTTGATAGCGCCTCAGATCGCTGTAAATCGTCGCCAGCGTGCCCAAAGTATTTAAATCTTCCGGATCAATTTTGAGAGTGGCTTCCAGATACGGGACAGCATCTTCTTGTTTCCCGGCCTGGTATAAAACGAATCCCAGCAAAGCGTTGGTTTCCGGCGTTTCAGGAGCGAGTTTGTGGGCGCGATGAAGCGCGGACTCCGCCTGCTCAAGACTGTCGATTTGCGCGTAAGCCTGCCCCAGAAGCAGCCAGACGCCGGGTATTTTGTCGTCATGCTCCGTCGCTTTTTTGAGGAATTCCACGGTCTCCGGCCATCGCTGCGAAAGGAAATTCAATCGTCCCATATTGAAATGCGAACGCCAGTCGTCCGGCCGCATTTCCAACAGACGCTCGAACATTTCACGCGCCTTGAGCGTGTCGTTGGTTTGCAGGTACAGTCCGCCAAGCTGACTGACGCTGAACATATCCTGCGCGTCAATTTCTAACGCATCCTGATAAAGCTGAATCGCCGCTTCGTCATTACCTTGCGCCATGTAAAATTCCTGCAATTCGAAGCGAACGGCGTGAAAATCAGGATTTTCGTCGAGCGTTTTGCGGTACCAACCTTCAAGCCCGGCGATGTCGTCCTTGGCGCGAAAAACCTGCGCGACCGCGAGGTAAGCCGGTTCATCATCCGGCGCGTCTTTGATCCAGGCTTCAAACGTTTCCCGCGCTTCTTTATATTTTTTTTGTTCTAAATAAATTGATCCCAAGGGTCGCCAAACTTCCGGCGTTGCCTGGCCGAGTTTGACCAATTCTTCAAAATGCTTGACCGCGTCGTCGTTGCGATTTGTTTGCAAGCAAAGCAAGGCCGCGCGAAAGTGATAATCCGGATTGTGAGGCCGCAATTCCAAAAGTTCGCCGTACGTTTTTAGCGCCTTTTCAGCGTTGCGCGAAACCTGGTGCAACAATGCGAGATTTTCCAGGATTTCAAGGTCTTTCGGCGCACGGCCTTTTCCCTGATCGAGCACTTTCAGTGCGCTTTCGAAGCGGCCCATGCGTTGGTAGGCCTGAGCAATGGCGAGATAAATTCCTGCGGAAGTAGAGTCGTAGATTTGCGCTTCCTGATAATTCATTAGCGCAGTGGGAAAATCGCCCATCAGTTCGGCGATGCTGCCGCGAATCATCAAATTGACGGAACGCGAGTCAGCGCCTTCTTGTTTGACCGGCTCTTGTTGCTGCACCACAACGGCCCGCGATCCTGACGCGCAGCTTGTGATAAGAAATGAAAACAAGAAAAGCGCAAAGTGTAAATTATGCGGAGAGAATCGATTCTGTCTTTTCAAAAATGACATTCCAGCTTTCTCGTCGGCTGAGAGAGACAATGATTTGAATACGAATGGCAACGCCAATCGAAGTTGAGAAATATACCAATCCGCCTCCCAAATTCAAGCAGAAACTCGTGAATAATCCTTTGCGAGCGCACTGCGCCAACTCTATTTTAGAAAATGCTTCTGCATGATACTTGTAACCGACATCCCGCACGTCAATTGTCGCATTTGAAATCATTTGTTGAAAGAACGCTTTTTCGACAATTTTAGTGTGGCTGCAAGACATCCTTTGCGCCTGATGAGATTTTGCCTCTCATTAGCCCCGGCTTTCAAGCCGGCGGGGAGGAAGGGAAGACGCTCTTGTCACCGCCCTGAAGGACGGCGCTAATGAGAGAAAGAAATTATTTCCATCTCCAATTCTTGTGTGCGGAATGTCGGTTGTAAATTGTGAGAGTTCATAAATCTGAAAACCAAAACGAGTGGAGTGATCATGGGAACCTCATTTTCCAGACGTAAGTTTTTCGGCGCACTTTCCGGCGTCGGGGCGGGCGCATTTTTAGGGAGCAAAATCGCATTTCCGGCCATCCGAACAAGCAAGATGCAATCAGGGCCAATGGCCAAAGGCCCGCTTATTTTATGCAGCAGAGGAGAAAAATGGGGCCCCAAAGTTACGGAGCCGGGACACAAGATTCTCGCCGGAAAAAATGCTTTGCTCGACGCTGTAGAAAAAAGCGCGCAAGTCACCGAGCTCGATCCTGAAGATACGTCCGTAGGCTATGGCGGCATTCCCAACGAAGATTGCGTGGTGCAGCTCGATTCGTCGATTATGTACGGCCCGACCCACAATTGCGGCTCCGTCGCTTCGCTGGAAGGGATAAAAACGCCGTGCAGCGTGGCGCGTCTGGTGATGGAACGCACCGATCATATTATGCTTGTTGGCCCCGGTGCACAAAAATTCGCTCTTTACCACGGTTTTAAAATTGAAAATTTGCTAACGGAAAAAGCGCGCTTGCGTTGGCTGAGGTGGAAAGAAAACGCCAGTGAAAGAGACGATTGGCTGCCCCCGGCAAACGAGGAAGAATACCAACTAAAACGCCCGACCGGCACCATCAATGTTTTGGGTATTGACGGTGATCGTAACGTAGCGGGGATCACGACGACCAGCGGGTTGGGTTTTAAAATTCCGGGCAGAATCGGCGATTCGCCCATAATTGGCGCGGGACTTTATGTTGACAATGAAGTCGGCGCTGCGGGAGCGACCGGACGCGGCGAAGAAGTGATCCGAACCTGTGCAAGTTACCTGGTTGTTGAAGAAATGCGGCGCGGCAAGTCACCAACCGATGCTTGTAAAGCGGCGTGTGAGCGCATCGTAGCGATCAACAAGCGCAATGGCGTGCCGATCAATTTTAACGATAAGTTCGTGGCCGTAAACAAAAAAGGCGAAGTCGGCGCTTACCAGATTCTCGGAAACGATGAGTGGCAACCCACTGTCGCCTGGATGGACGACGACGGCTTCCACGCTCACAAAGGCGGCTACCTGATTAAAACCGAGCGTTAAGCAAACTCAGTTTTGTTGTACTGTTTGAAAAATGCATCCAATTTGATCGGCGTTTGAATGACGAATTCCAATTCAAACGCCGTCAATTATTCGAGCAAGCGTTCCCCTAAAATCCACTAGGCCGTCTTCTGATCAACAATACTAACCGGAAACGGTTTGCTGGCGGAGCCGCTGTAGAGCGAGATATGCGGAAAGGGAATTTCAATGCCTTCGGCGTCGAACCGTGCCTTAATTTCTTCTTGAATACTGTTTTTGAGCTTCAAATAATCCTCCCTCGCCGTCCATGTACCGAAAAACAGGTTGATTGACGATGCGCCGAATTCCTGAAAAATGATGATCGGCTCCGGCTCTTGCAGGCAGAGGGGATTGTTGTACGCCAACTCCAGAAGTATTTTGCGCACCCTGCTTACGTCTTCCTTGTAAGCCACGCCAATCGTCACTTCCACCCGCCGAATCGGAAAATGCGTCAAGTTTGTGACTTCCGCTTTCACCATCGTTTCGTTCGGAATGCGCACGAATTTGTTGTCGAAGGTTCGCAGCTTGATGGAAATCATGTCGATGGAAAGGACTTCGCCCGTCGTCCCGCCGACGGTGATGACGTCCCCCACCAGAAACGGCCTCTCCGCGATGAGAAAAAATCCGCTGATGATGTTGGATACGCTGGTTTGCGAAGCGAAACCAAGCGCAATGCCTGCGATGCCCGCAGCTGCGAACAGGTGCGCCAGTTTGAAACCAAATTCATTCAACAGAGAGAACGCGATAACGATAACCCCGACGTACATGACCGCTTTGCCTGCGATCATGCCTTGCTGCGGCGACAAGCGGGCCGTGAAGTAGCGCTTGATCCATTTGCTCAACATGTAGATGACAGGCAGACCAATGACCACCAGGGCGATGACGCGGGCCAGTAGCGCCAAATTGTCGAGCGACAGCCATTGTTCCAGATTTTGACCAAAGATTTCCATGCTTTCCATAATTTTCCTCAACTAGGTAGAAATCCGAGACCGGGCAGATTTTTCAAAGACTCGAAAGTTTTTGCCCTGAGACCACGTTTCACGGGCGTGCGAGATTGTGCGGCCAGTTTGGCGTTTTCGGCTTCTTTCGGCGGCTTTCGCACGACGTCGATTTGGCTTTCTTCTTTCTGCCCGCGAAAGGAAACGGTGGTTTCGTTGGCCCAGAGTTGACCTTCCTGTAAATACAAAGAAAGTCCTTCCACCGGCAAGCGGAGCTTTTCCACCAGAAGTTCGTCTTCAGATTTGTTGGTGATGCGAATTGGGCATACGGCGGAATTCAGTCTGTCGGGATCGGGTTCAACATGTCGGAACGCGTTCGTCGAAATCCAGTAGCACAATTCGCCGTCGGTGAATCCGCCGAACCAGGTGTTCGATAAAACAACCGTCGGCAGCTCTTCAATAAGTATTGGCTCTTTCCCCGCCAAATAGATCTGAATCCAGATCGGCACGCGCACATAGATTTTGGTCTGCACGCCGGGTGTCAGTCTAAACGGACTTTCCGGTTTCGCCACCACGGAGCGGTCAGGGAAAATGGGCGAAAATAGTATCGTCTGAAAAGTGGGTTTTAGCGCCCAGCGCGACCAAACCAAGTCGTCGGGGAGTTCGTCGACGCTTTCAAAATCAACGGTATTCGGCGAATCGTACAGATGACCCAGCCAAAACTCGTCAGCCGTCATCTTGCACCAGATACGAATAGAGCCCAAGCGGCTTGCGTAGAGCGCATCGACTTCAAATTTTCGTTCTCCCCACAACTCTTCACCAGGTATGGTCTGGATTTTCGTAGACATTTGGGTGTTCTTGGTTTAAGAATCATGACCCGATGGTTTGCAATTGGTTGGGGGAAAATAAGATTTTGGGGAAAGTAAACCAAAAGCGATGACGCGAATGAATTCGGTCTTTGTTGCGGGAGATAGGCTGTGGCGTGATTCTTACTAACTGATGTTACGCGCTTGCCAATAATGCATGCTGTAGATTGGTTTTCAGTTGAATCGAATATTGCAATTGAAAATGAAGCTGTCTGACTCCCAAAACGTTTTTCAAGGTCATTCCTGCCTCCGCAGTTATTCCGTTTAATGTCAACCTAATTTCGGGACGCCCAAATTCTCGTTCCCAATCTCTGGATTGGGAACGCAATTGTCCTCGAAACTCCAGTTTCGAGTGAATACTTTGGCTCGAAGCCGGAGTTTGGGAACGAGCCGCAATGAGGCACTGTTTTCGGTTTGGCTTCAGAAATGCCTTGCTGCGCGTAACATTTGATTCTCATTAGCTCCGCTCTTCAGAGCGGAGATTTTTGAAAACGGCTGACCCATCTCTTTCGCCGCGCCAGCGCGGCGGAAGAGATGGAAATGGGCGTTTTGTGCATCACCGGGCTGAAGCCCGGCGCTAATGAAACGATGTTTGCTCCAAGATTTAGGTTGTGCTTTGCCGCGCGTAACATCAGTTACAACTTAAAATGCTTCGGCGCTTGTTCGGCGGCGCCGGCGGTTTCTTCGACGATTCGGGTTGCGATTTCCATGAAGCGGCGCGTCACGATGGAGTCCGGGTGTTCCAACACGACGGGCTTGCCTTGATCGCCGCCAGTGCGCAATTCCGAGACGATGGGAATCTCGCCAAGAAACGGCACTTTCTCCGCTTTTGAGGCTTTTTTCACCCCGCCCTTGCCAAAAATGTCGTGTTCCTTGTCGCAATTGTCGCAGATAAAGGCGCTCATGTTTTCGATCAAGCCAAACACTGGCACGTTCACTTTTTGGAACATGCGCAAGCCTTTCAAAGCGTCTGAAAGCGCGACAGGCTGCGGCGTGGAAACGACAACGGCTCCGGCGAGATCAAGACGTTGCGAAATAGTCAATTGCGCGTCGCCGGTGCCGGGCGGCATATCCAAAATCAGGTAGTCCAGAACGCCCCAGGAAACGTCGCGCAGCATTTGTTCAATTGCTCGTCCAACGAGAGGGCCGCGCCAAATAATTGCTTCGTCTTGCGGCGCTAAAAATCCCAACGACATGATTTTGATGTTTTCGCGCTCTAGCGGCAGAACTTTGTTGTCCGCAACTTGCGGGCGCTTGCCTTCGAGGCCAAACATCATCGGAACGTTCGGACCATAAACGTCCGCATCGAGAATGCCGACGCTTTTGCCAAGCTTGGAAAGCGCCGCCGTCAGATTCACCGAAACGGTGGATTTACCAACGCCGCCCTTGCCGCTGGCGACGGCGATGACGTGCTTCACCTGCGGCACCAGTTTCGCTTCCTGCTGCGGCGCTTGCTGTGGACGCTGCTGCGCTGGTTGCGTGACGGGAAGCTCTTTGCCGCGAATCGGAATCCCCTCGATTTTGATGTTGATATTTTCGTAGCCCAGCGCTTTCATGCCGTTGCGCACCTGCGCGTCAATCACGCGCTGGCCGCGGGCGGTGTGTTGGTCAAATTTTAGGCGGATGAAAACGTCTTTTCCGGTCGCCGTCGCTTCCTGCACCATGCCGCTTTCGACAATGTTGGTTTTCCTGCCGGGAATCGGAATCCGTTGCAGTTTATTCAAAACTTCTTCATTATTTGAAAGCGGCGCAGACTGTTCTTGGCCGTTTTCACCTTCGTCTTTATTTTTGCGAAATCCTTTTAAAAAGCTCATTGATTGTTCCGTTGTCTTGTTTGGATATTCGGATTCGTGCTGCACCGTTTGCCGGTGAAAGAGCGGCAAATATAATCCTTCAACTGTGGAAACTCAAGAGAATACTGTGAGTGAAGGAGTCAGAGAGAAGGCGATGAAACTTTGAGCGGTTTTGTCGGTTGAAATTTTCACGTTTAAAAGTGAAACCTGGGAACTATTTTTTTTGGAGACTTGATGCGTAACAAACGGCTTATTTCTTTGGCGGCTTTGGGCGCGATTGCCGTCGCCGTTTTTATCTTTAACTTGCAGCAATCTTCGAATCTTTCAGATAAAGAATTCTCGAGTTTGCCGCCTTCCGGCGCGATGCAGGCGATGGACTTTTTTGCTGGAGCGCGCGCCTATCCCAATAAAGTCATCCCGGATGACGCGACCTACCGAGAATATTTTGATTCGAAACAGCGCTTGTTTAAACCTGCCTCGAAGGCCGCCAATACGAGCGAATGGCGGCTTTTGGGGCCGTTGAATATCGGCGGGCGCACGCTGGCGATTGCGGTCAATCCGCTGGCCCCAAACACGCTCTACGCTGGTTCGGCAAGCGGCGGATTGTGGCGCTCTCGCACCTCCGGCAGAGGCGCTCAAGCGTGGGAATATGTTGAAACGGGCCATCCAGTGTTAGCCGTTGCGGCGGTTGCCATCGATCATGCAGATACAAGCGTCATATACATTGGCACGGGTGAAGTTTACGGTTATCAAAATTCGCGCGGCGGTAGAGCGGATCGCACCACGCGAGGCAGCTACGGCGTCGGCATTTTGAAAACGACCGACGGCGGCGTTTCTTGGGAGAAAAGCCTGGATTGGTCGCTGCAACAAAAACGCGGCGTGCAGAAAATCGCCATTCACCCGCAGAATTCTGACATAGTCTATGCTGCAACAACAGAAGGCGTTTTTAAAACAACGGACGCCGGGATTTCCTGGGAGCAAGTTCACGACGTCGTGATGGCGACGGACGTGAATATTCACCCGAATAAACCTGAGATTGTTTTTGTCGCTTGCGGGGGATTCGGCAGTGCGGGCGCAGCGGTCTATCGTACGAAAGACGGCGGCGGTTCATGGGATAAAATGAACAACGGTTTGCCGACGGATTACACCGGAAAAACCATGCTCGATATTTCGCCGTCCAGTCCGGACGTTATCTACGCCGACGTTGCGGACGCATTCATCGGGATCGGGCTCTATCGCAGCGACGACTGCGGCGAGAGCTGGCGCTTGATTTCGAGTCGAAATATTGCTCGATTTCAGGGCTGGTATTCCCATTACGTTGCGATTCATCCCGAAAACCCGGAAACGATTTTTGCCGGCGGGGTGGATTTTTGGCGCTCATTGAATGGCGGCGTGCATTTTAGCCAGCAAACGGACTGGAGATTGTGGCGCATCGGAGAGCGGCCCAGAGCTGGCGAGCGAGGCGGCGTCTCGACAAGTTGGGCTCACGCTGACCATCACGATTTTGCTTTTGACCCAAGCAATCCTGACAGACTTTACCTTGCCTGTGACGGCGGCGTTTTTGTCACGGAAGATAACGGCAGGTCTTTTGAAAATTTGACCGGCGGCTACGCTACGACGCAATTTTACAACGGATTTTCAAACGCCGGTTCAGATTCAAATTTTGCGATCGGCGGAATGCAGGACAACGCCTCAGCGATTTATCTCGGCGACGGCGATTGGCGGCGCGTGTCTGGCGGCGACGGGGCCTGGACGGCGATTCACCCGACTTCAAAACAGATTGTCTTTGCTTCTTCCCAGAGACTTGGCATTCGCAGGTCTTCGGACGGCGGGAATACTTTTGTTTTCGTCGCCGATACGAGCGATATCCCAACGCGCGACTATGCCAGTTTTATAGCGCCTTACATGCTATCTCCCTCACAGCCGAGCATAATTTACGCCGCCACTGACAGGGTTTACAAATCCTTGAACAGCGCCATGAGTTGGCGGGCGACCGGCGGTGACGTTCCTTTGGACGGCAATCCGATTTTATCGATGGCGATTTCGTTCACTTCATCGGACATTGTGTACGTCGGCACGGCGCCGTTCAATTCACGAGCCGGAATTTACCGAACGGTAAACGGCGGCCTGTCTTGGGAAAATATCACGCGAACGCTGCCGGATCGCTATCCGATGGACATTGCGGTTGATCCGACGGACGCCCAAAAAATTTATGTTGCTTTCTCGGGGTTCGATGCAGGCCATCTTTGGAAAACGACGGACGGCGGCTTGAATTGGGAAGATATTAGCCAGGACCTGCCAAACGTTCCGGCCTCGGCGGTTATCGTCGATCCTGAATTTCCCGACAATATTTATTTTGGCAATGATCTGGGCGTGTACGTTTCAACCGACGGCGGGGCGGACTGGGAAGAATGGATGACGGGATTACCGACGGTTTTGTCCGTTGACCTTTCGCTTTCGCCGCGCAACCGCGCAATGCGTTTGGCGACGCACGGCAGTGGCGTTTGGGAACGTCCCCTGATCGATTTTTCCGATCCTGGCGAGCAATTGCCGCCGCCCGAGACGTTCCAGTTGCATCCGGCTTTTCCAAATCCGGTACGGCAGTCCAGGAGCGCGGTAACGCAAATCCGATTCGAATTGCTCACAGGCGGAGACGTAACGATTTTTTTGTATAATTCGCTCGGCCAGCGCGTTGCGACAATTGTAGACGGACAAGCCTACGCTTCCGGGCGTTTCACAATCCCCTTCGACACGAGCAGTCTTGCCGCCGGCGTGTATTTCTACCGCCTGATTTCGCCGAGCTTCAGCGCTGTGCAGAAAATGCTGGTTATTCGTTAAATTCGGAATTTAGCCTTCATATCAAAAAAAAGCTTCCTGAAACAAAATTTCAGGAAGCTTTTTGGGTAATTGATGTTATGTGCAGCAAAACATTTCCCGAGGCTTAAGCACAAACAACGCCTCATTGCGGCTCGTTCCCAAACTCCGGTTTGGGAATGAAAATGGTGAGAAACTCCAGTTTCGAGTGCAAATGCGCTCCCAATCCAGAGATTGGGAACGAGAATTTTGGGCGTTTCGAAATTAGGTTGACGGTAGTGCGTCTCCGCGGTAATGACGTTAATAACCGGTTGCTATATTATAGCCGACATTCCGCACGTCAATTGTCGCATTTGAAATCATTTGTTGAAAGAGCGCTTTTTCGACAAT
>CAXHAT010000032.1:0-50602 GCA_964014485.1 uncultured Deferribacteres bacterium | reverse complement strand
CAGCAACAATTCGTGGATGCACAACAGCGAACGATTGGTGCGGGGCAAAAATCGCTGTACGCTCATGATCCATCCACAAGACGCGGAGAAACGCGATATTGCCGAAAACGCGTTGGTTGAAGTGTCATCCAGAGTCGGCGCGGTGCAATTGCCGGCGGAATTTAATGATGACATGATGCCGGGAGTGGTCAGCGTGCCGCACGGCTGGGGGCACAATCGCGAAGGCGTACAACTCAAAACGGCGCAGGCCCACGCCGGAGCCAGCGCCAACGATTTGACCGACGACCGCTTCATCGACGAACTCTCCGGCAACGCTGCGTTTAACGGCGTGCCGGTTGCTGTGAAAAGCATTGAGTCCTGATTCGATGACAACGCTTCTAGCGCAAATCGCCCCGCAACGGAGCGCCCAATACTCCGCCTTGGCCAGCACTCTCGCGCCTCACGAACTGAAGCTAAGCCCATTAGAGAAAAAACTCGTTTCAATCGAGCCGGTCAAGCTCGGCAATCAACAGTATCTAAAATGCACACTGGACGAAAAACTGGAGGAACGGCAAATCAATGAGTTGGCGCTTCTCGCGATGAGCAGCGCTTACTTTTTGCACTATGATCGTCTGGGAGAATTCGACGGCCCGTTCTTGCGCCCCATCGACGCCTGCTTCTCGCCAAAACTTCCTGCCGAACTCATCACAACGCGGCGCTACCTAGGCAAGACCAACGAATTGTTCACCCATTTTATGTGCAACCTTGCCAGGTTCAGCAGCGATTTTTCGACACAGCCCTGGACGGATTTGCGCGTGTTTGATCCGCTTGCAGGAGGCGGAACAACGCTGTTTGTTGCATTGGTTTTGGGAGCCGAAGCCGCAGGACTTGAGCAAAATAAGAAAAGCATTCATTCAACCGCGGTCTTTCTGAAGCAATTTTTGCAGGAGCGGCGCATCCACTTCAGCTTGAAAGAAGAACGCTTAAAAAAATTAAAAGCGAGTCGCTGGGATTTTGCTCTTGGCGAAGAATCATTCGCCCGCTGTATTTTGGCCAAGGGTGAAATCGCGCAAACCGGGCAACTGATTTCAAGCTTTAAAAGACCACATTTTATTGTCGCGGACTTACCCTACGGCATTCAACACAAAGGCGGCCTGCACAACTTGTTGTATGAAGCGCTCCCAGTTTGGGATAATTTGCTTTTGCCCGGCGGAACGCTTGTTTTCTCATGGGAATCGACGCGATTTCCGCGCTCGGAGATGATCGATCTGGTGGAATCCGCCTCCGATTTGAGCGTTTTCAATGAACCGCCCTACGATCGTTTGGCGCATCGGGTGGACCGGGTCATCAAGAGTAGAGACATTGTCGTAGCGCGCGCCGACGCGCCTGCGCATTGATAAAATCAAAAAAATTGCCTAACCAAACCATCTCTCCTAGCCTTGCTGGTTAAATTGCCGTTGGAAATCGATAACCGAATTCTATCAAAAAATATGACTACATGAAAAAGATCAAGGTACTCGCATTCGATGTGTTCGGGACGGTTGTCGATTGGCACGGCTCGATAGCGCACGAAATAGATCAACTCAATTTGGACGTCAATGGTGATGAATTTGCCTTGGCATGGAGACAGGGTTATAAACCGGCCATGCAAAAAGTACGATCCGGGAAGCTCGGCTGGACTGTCCTTGATGATTTGCACCGCCTCATCCTCGATGAAATCCTGTTACGGTTCAACATCACAAATCTCACCGAACAACAAAAACAACACATCAACAAAGTTTGGCATCGATTGGCGCCTTGCCCCGATTCAGCGGAAGGACTCACGAGGCTGAAATCAAAATTCACCATCTGCACGCTCTCAAACGGCGGGATCGGGCTTTTGACCAACATGGCAAAACGAGCAGGCTTGCCGTGGAACTGTATTTTGTCAGCAGAGATTTTCAGAAAGTACAAGCCTGATCCGGAAGTCTACCTGGGCGTTGCAAATATCTTTGATCTGGCCCCGGAAGAAGTTATGATGGTTGCTGCGCACCATTACGATTTAGCGGCGGCGCGGGACTGCGGTTTGGCAACGGCATACATCGAAAGACCTTTCGAATTTGGCCGACAAAACGCGAAAGACGTTTCAGCAAAGCCAGAAAATACCTTGCACGCAAAAAGCATTATTCATCTCGCCGAACAACTCGGATGTTAACCTTGCGCCATTTGTTTTTTGACCGGATAAACAGGATTCACAAGATTTTTTAGGTTCGTTTTGCAAGACTTGAATCCTGTAATCCTGTCCAGAATCTATTTTCGACAATTGCTCTAAATCTATACTCGTATGGCAGTAGTAAAAATCGCTGTTATTCCCGGCGACGGTATCGGCAAAGAGGTCATACCTGAAGGCATTCAAGTTTTGGAATCCAGCGGCAAGGCGTACGACGTCAGCTTTGAGTGGATCGAGTTTGACTGGTCCTGCGAGACATTTCATAAGACGGGACGTATGGCGCCGGAAGACGCCTTGGAAAAGTTGCGCCGATTTGACACCATCTATCTTGGGGCTGTGGGCTATCCGGGCGTGCCGGATCATATCTCGCTTTGGGGCTTACTTATTCCGATTCGAAGAGCGTTTGATCAATATGTGAACCTGCGGCCGGTTAGGCTGTTTGAGGGCGTTCCGTGCCCGCTCGCTGGCAAAAAGCCGGGAGACGTCGACTTTTGGGTGGTACGCGAAAATGTGGAAGGCGAATATTCCTCAATCGGCGGCGTGCAATATGAAGGCACGGATCGGGAAGCGGTCACGCAAGTCAGCATGTTTACGCGCCAGGGCGTTGACCGCATTCTCAAATATGCGTTTGAACTGGCAAAACGCTGCCCGGCCAAGCGTCTGACTTCCGCAACAAAATCAAACGGTATTTTTCACACCATGCCTTTCTGGGACAGTCGGGTAAAAGCAATCGCAAAAAACTATCCCGAAATCACCGTCGAACAGTTTCATATCGACATTTTGACGGCTCATTTCGTGCGCATGCCGGAGCATTTCGATGTGGTGGTCGGCTCCAACCTGTTTGGCGACATTCTTTCCGACCTGGGGCCCGCCTGCACGGGCACGATTGGCATAGCACCGTCGGCAAACATAAATCCGGAAAGAACTTTTCCTTCAATGTTCGAACCGGTTCACGGCTCGGCGCCGGACATCGCCGGTCAAGGAATCGCCAATCCCGTCGGCGCGATCTGGGCGGGAGCGATGATGATGCAGCATCTTGGCTATACGAACATGCACGACGATATCATGCGTGCGATTGAGACCGTTTTACGCAAAGCGCAACATTTAACGCCGGATATGGGCGGAACGGCAACGACGCGTGACTTGGGCCGCGCGGTCGCGGAAGCTTTGGGCGGTCAATGACTCTTTTCTTTGCAAGAAAAAAGGTTGATTAACTCTTGAAAACATTGCAAAAGCTGCTTGTTGATATGATCCCAGTCATTTTGGGCGTTTTGATCGCACTGTTTATTAACGACTGGAAGGACGGAGTAGACGACGAACGATTTGTCAAGCGGGTTTTGGCTTCAATCAAAAAGGAGATGAAAGCGAATAAGCAAGAATTTGAAGAAGTGCTGGAAAAACAATACGCTTTGGCTGATACGTTAGAATTCTATTCCGCCGATGACAGCATTCCTTTAATTGAAGTCGTGAATAAGGCGAACGGCGTTCAAATTCCAACGGTGAAGAATACCTCGTGGAGGTCGGTTCTCAATTCGAAGCTGGAGCTGATAGATTTTGAAGTTATATCGCAGATGACGGAGATCGAAAATGCGAAACAATACTTAAGAATAAAGACCGAAAAATTGATAGACTACGGCTCCGATAACGCCATTTCGACTGATGCTGAAACGAAGAAAGTATTTTTGTTGCTTTTGGAGAATTTGATAAACAGTGAAGAAGGGTTGTTGGAAGGCTATGAAACATACTTGAAAAAAGGGATTGACTGAACTTCATCGGAGTACATAAACTTGTCTGGCGTTATATTGCGTTGTACAATGTCGCTTGCTCTCTGAGCGAGCGAAAGCGTTACCTTGGCGCGCCCTCGTAAAAGCAAAAAGAAAATATCATTTCATTAGATATGCTTAGGCGTTGTTCTCATGAAACCGAAAGCGTATATTGAGACGAGTGTCATCAGTTATTATACAGCACGAATAAGTCGCGATTTGATTGTAGCCGCGCATCAAGAAATCACCCAAGATTGGTGGGATAATCAGCGTTCAGCCTACGATCTTTACACTTCAATGATCGTGCATGAGGAAGCTAGCGCCGGTGATTCGAATGCGGCGACAAAAAGGATTCGAGCATTAAAAGAAATTCAGTTACTTGACGTGAACAATGAAGCGGCTGAGTTGGCTGGAAAGTTAATTATGGGCAGGTGCTTGCCGAAAAAGGCGACAGAAGACGCTTTACATATCGCCGTCGCCGCTGTCCACGGCATGGAATTTTTGATTACATGGAATTGCAAGCATATAGCTAATGCGCAGATGCGGGCGGTAATCGAAAAAGTAATCCTTCAGAACAGTTATCAACCGCCGATTATCTGTACCCCTGAAGAACTACCTGGAGAGCAAGACAATGTGGAATGATCCGATTATTGAAGAAATTCATCAAATTCGTCAGGAACATGCAGCGAAATTCGATTATGATATATACGCAATTGTACAAGAGTATCAAAAGCGCCAAAAACTCTGCGGGAAAAAAATCATTTCTTTTGCGAAAAACAGCAAAAATGGGGTTTCGGCAAAAAGCTCCGTGAAAAAAAAGTTCGCCGGGGAAGCAAGAGCATAATGACAGGCACAAAAACAAGGGCGCAAGGAGGGCAAACACTTGCGCAACAGCCTGTGATGCGGGAGCAGAAAGCTTTATTGCCTTAATTCAACCTGAGCATAAGAATCAAAACCAATGGCCAAACGTAAAAAAAACAAACAACCCGCTCCGAAAATTCAGCGGCAAACGCCGTGGATTGAAGACAACGCGCTTTTTGCATGGGGAAGAAATCATCCCGTTCTCGCGGCGCTGAGTTTGTACGCAATATTCATTTTTATTTTTTACCACGAAGTCATTTTTCTCGGCAAAACCTACATGACGCCGGACGCAATGGCGCCCGCCGCGCTCTCGAAACCGCTGTGGCAAGCGTTGCGCGGCGACGGCGTTCACGCGCTCTGGACGCCTTATGTTTTCGGCGGCATGCCGTCCTACGCCAGCCTGATTTTCACGCCCTTTGTCTATTTGCCGCAGCTCCCTTTTAATCTGTTTTACCTCATCGCCGAACCGCCGCCTGCTTTGCTGCACGTTTTACATTATCCTTTCGCCGCCATCGGCATTTTCCTGATTTTGCGCGACCGAGGCGCGTCATTTTTACCGGCGCTGCTTGGCGGATTTGCATTCATGTTCACCACCCATCTCATCTCGATGGAAGTTCACGGTCACGGCTCGAAATTGATGACCGCAGCTTACATGCCGCTCGCTTTTTGGTCGATCAACCGCCTTTTTGAGCGCGGGGGCTGGGGCAATCTCGGACTCACGGCGCTGTTTCTCGGCCTGCAATTCCAGCGCGGGCATGTGCAAATCGTTTATTACACCTGGATGCTGCTCGGCGCATTTCTCGTCTTCACCGTCATCCAGAAAATCCGTGAGAAGCAGACCGGGGAGCTTGGCAAAATCGCCGGACGATTTGCGGCGGTGCTGGCGCTGGGATTTGGCATGGCCGCCATGCTCTACCTGCCAATTCTCGAATACACGCCGCACTCCATTCGCGGCTCCGCCTCCGCTTTTGCCGAACAGGCGGACGAAGATGGCGTCGGCTTTGATTACGCGACGGAGTGGTCGTTTTCCAGCGGTGAAATGATGACTTTTATTTTCCCGTCATATTACGGCTACGGCGGCAGCACTTACTGGGGCACGATGCCGTTCACCGACTACCCGCACTACATGGGCATTCTCATTTTCCTGCTTGGAATTTTCGCGATTGTGGCTGGACGAAAAGAACCGTTCGTCTGGTTTCTGGGGATCGTCATTTTTCTCGCTTTGCTCATTTCCTTCGGCAAAAACTTTTCGCCGGTCTATAAATTTTTCTACAACGTCTTCCCGATGTTCAACAAGTTCCGCGTGCCGGTGATGATTCTGGTCATCGTCCAAATGAGTTTCGCCGTGCTTGCCGGTCTTGGCCTGCAAAAACTGATGGCTCGGAATACCGAGTCTTCTGAAAAGAAAAAGAGTCGTGAAAAGGGCGCGAAACCCACGTTTCTTTATGCTTCGCTGGCGGTGCTTGGCATAGCGCTAATTCTTACCATCGCCCAATCCGGTTTTTTCTCGTTCATGCAAAGTCAGTACGCGCAAGCTCCCGCACGCTTCGCTCCCTCGGCGATGGCGCAAATTAACCAAATGCGTTTTGATATGCTGCTCAAGGACGTCTGGTTGATCGCGTTTTTTGTCGCCGGCGGACTGCTCTTGCTGCATCGCGTACAACAGGGCAAAATGCAGCCGAAAACTTTTGCCGCGCTCGTCTTGCTGATCACAGTCGTCGATCTTTGGATCGTCAACAGCAAAATAAACGAACCGCAGGACGACGTTGCACTTGAGCGTTATCTCGAGGACGATCAATTGGCAAAACTTCTGGCGGACGATAAGTCGGCGTATCGCATTTTTCCGGTGGATTTTCGGGCCGGAGGTCTTGGGCTCTCCGGGGAGAACCGCTTCTCGGCTCAAGGTCTGCAAAGCGTCGGCGGGTATCACGCCGCAAAGCCGCGCGTCTACCAGGATTTGCTCGACGGCACACAAATTTTGGGCGGCTACATGGCGAAATATTATCGCGCCAGCGGCCAGCGTCTCGAGCCGGTTCCCGACGGTCAAATTGCCCCGCGCACACGCATTGCGCACCAGAACTTGCTCGACATGATGAATATCAAATACCTGCTTTCACCTTACCCGATTCCCGAGCCGACGATGCGTTTGAAGGGGCAAGTCCAGCAAAGCCTTGGGCGGCAGCAGTTTCCGATGCAAGTATATGAAAATACTAGCGTTTTGCCGCGCGCCTGGCTGGTGGGAAATTACCAAAAAATGGACGGCGGACGACAAGCCGTCACAGCACTCGCTACCGGCGCAGTCAATCCGCGCGAAAGCGTTATTCTTTACGAAGAGCCGTCCCCAAAACCGACACCCGATTCAACGGCAACGTCAGAAGTTTTGAATTACAACCTGCACGAAATCCGCGTGAAAACCTCGGCGCAAAAACCGCAAATGCTTGTGCTTTCCGACACATGGTTTCCGCCGGGCTGGCACGCAAAAATTGACGGCGAAGACGCTGATATTTTGCAAGCCAATCACGCTTTCCGCGCCGTGGCCGTGCCCGCGGGTGAGCACGAGATCGTTTTCGAATTTTCTTCGAGCGGTTTTAATTTTGGCCTGGTTTTGAGTATTCTGAGCACGCTCATCGTTGGGGCGCTGATTTTCTTCGGCAGAAAAAAAGACTCGCCAACTTAGCCTGAGTGATTCAGGAAAGAAGCGAAACAATCAGAATGGGGGTTTCCAAACATTCCGTCCATCACTATCCGACGCTTTTTCGCCGCCAGGAATATGGCGGCTTATTTGATTTTGGATCTCATTAGCCCCGGCTTGAAAACCGGGGTTTGATAAAATCGCTCTATTTCTCTTCCCCGCCGCGCAAGTGCGATGGGAGCAGGAAGGACGGCGCTAATGAGAGAAAAAATTGTCCCTATCTACAAAGCTCATGTGCGGAATGTCGGTTAAATGCAACGGGCCCAGGTTTTTTCGTTTTGAAGAGCCAAAAGCTGAGGAAGCAAAATCATTGTCACCGCTCGGTACTGATCGCGCTCAAAGCTCAAGAGTTAGCCCCCTAAAAGGCATGTCAATTTCGGGCTTTTCATGAATGAGGAGATTTATTTGGAATTCTTAAGGTCGCGCTGTATATTACAAGCTTGCCAAATTCACCGCATATTGCAAAATGGAAAGGATGTGACGCTTTGAGCCTCGCAGAAAATCGCCTTACTAGGGCCGTTTTGGAAAAGCTCGCGACGAAAGAAAATTTCAGCCTCGGCAGAAGTTATTTTATAGCGGAGCGGGTCAAAATCGTCCAAAAAACACAGGAAAAAATACGGGCGCACGTGCTTGGACAAAAGACGTACACCGTTGATTTTTTCCCTGAAGCCGATGACGGCGAACCAACCTTTGTTTGCAACTGCGAATATTCCGGCGAAGGCGTCTGCAAGCACAGCGCCGCGCTTGGGTTTGCACTGGAAAGGCAAAACGAACATCAAATTCAAAATAACGGCAGTCAGCCGTCCAAAGCCGGCGGTTTGAACCTTTCCTCAATTTCGCGACCCAATCGAGCGACCGTTCGCCGTTTGAAGCCTTGGGAGAGCTTTGTCAAAAAAATCGTCCCCGAGCGCGAAGCGCTGCAATCGATTTGGACGGTGGTGTTTTTTCTCGAAGCCAAAAAAAGCTACTGGAATCTTTACGTCAAAAAAGCCTTCGTAAAAAGAGACGGCACGCTCGGTCGCCTAACGCGAATGTCTGACGCCAAAGAAGCCGACGAAAAGCTCTCATTAACTGAGCAGGAACGTTTCGCGGTTTCCTTTCTTGGCCACCGATTGCGTCCCGCGCCCGCTTCGGGCAACGCGGCGCGCCTGGCCCATCCCAGACAATCATTTTTTGAAATGGGCGATGATTGCGGCTTGCTTTTTGACCTCTTGCGCGGCAGCAAAGTCTACCTTGAAAGAGAACAAGACGTTTTTAAAGAACCTATTCGCATCAGCCCTGAAAAAGGCGTGGTGCAATTCAGAACTGAGCTAAGATCAGGCGCCGTTGAATGTCGCCCGGTCTTAAAATGGGCTGGAATCCGAGAAGAGATCAATGAAGACCATCTGCTGCTGACCAAGGATCCAATCTGGCTGCTCAGAGGCGAAACCCTGATCCAGCTTGAAGAGCCGACCGATCCTGCGCTCATTTTTCCCTTTCAACAGAAACTGTTTGAGCTTAGCGTGCCGAACGCGGAATTCCCCGATTTCATGCAATCGGTTCAGGACAATCCGGAATTCGCACAAATTCTGACGATTCACGAAGACATCCCGGTTGAAGACTACAAAACCATTGGCGTCCCGCGCCTTTATCTCCGTGAACTTGCCGGGCGCTTGGAAACCGAACTGCGCTTTTCTTACGGCGATTTTGAATTTGATCAAATGGCCTTCTCAAAACACAGTTTTAAACCGCGAGAGCAAGGAGCGGGAATCTTGCGCATCCAGCGCGATCAAAGGATGGAACAAGAAAGCCTCAAGCTGCTTGAAGACACCGGAGCCCAGCATGTCAAACACGGCGTTTTTGCTGTTAAGCCGGACGACTCGCTCGACTGGATGATCGAAAAAGTGCAGACTTTGATCGACGCGGGTTTTGATATTATTGGCGAAAATGAGCTGGAGCACGTCAAAGTTCGGCGAGCAACGCCAAACGTAGAAATTGAAGTCAAATCGCGCATCGATTGGTTTGACTTTAAGTTGATCGTCGATTTTGACGGCGTGCGCGTCTCATTAAGCCAGCTCAGGAAAGCGCTCAAAGCCGGCGTTCCGTACGTCCTGCTTAACGACGGTTCAACGGTAAAAATCCCCGATGAATGGCTCCGGCGCTTCCAACATTTGATGCAACTAAGCGAAACGATCGGGGAAGACGACACAATGCAAATCGCAAAGTGTCACGCCACCTTCATTGATCTGCTTGCCGCCGAGGCTGACGCTCAGCACACGGACTCCGGGTACAAAAAATTTGTTCAGCGTTTAAAAAATTTCTCTGGAATTCCAGCAGTTCCCGTTCCTGATGAGCTGCAAGGAGAGCTCCGCCCTTACCAAAAATCGGGTCTCCACTGGATGATTTTCCTGCAAAACCATGCGTTCGGCGGCTGCCTGGCGGACGACATGGGGCTTGGAAAAACCGTGCAAACCATCACCTTGCTTTTGCACGAAAAGAGCAAGCATGACAAAATCACCAGCCTGATCGTCGCGCCGACTTCGGTGATTTTCAACTGGGAGCGCGAGGTTGAAAAATTCGGCCCCACGCTCAAAATCCTGCGACACACCGGCGTTGAGCGCCAGCGAGATTGTGTTGGCTTTGAAGAATACGATATTATTTTGACCAGCTACGGCGTTCTCCGCCGCGATATTGAATTCCTGAAAGATTTTCGGTTTCACTACGCCATTTTGGATGAATCGCAAAACATCAAAAATCCAGGCTCGCAAACGGCGAAAGCGTCGCGCGTTTTAACAGCGGGTCATCGATTGGCGCTGACAGGAACGCCGGTGGAAAACAGGACGCTCGAACTGTGGTCGCAGATGACTTTCTTGAATCCAGGCCTGCTTGGGACGCAGCGCTATTTTCAGCGCGGCTTTGCCAACGCCATAGAAAACAGGCAGGACGCCAAAGCGGCGGATTTGCTTCAGCGCCTTGTTTTTCCGTTCATTCTCCGTCGGCGCAAAGAACAAGTTGAACTCGATTTACCGCCAAAAACCGAGAGCATTTTGTACGCTCGCATGTCGCCGGAACAAGAGAAAGTCTACAATTACTGGCGGGATTACTATCGCGCGGCCATCATCAAGGAAATCGAAAAAGTCGGTCTCAATAATAGCCGTTTTACTGTTTTGGAAGGCTTGATCAAGTTGCGCCAAATTGCCTGTCACCCCATGCTCATCGACGCTGAAGAGCGCGATTCAGGAAAATTTGACTTATTGGCCAGCCGCCTGGAGATCATTCTTTCCGAAGGCCACAAAGTTCTTGTTTTCTCACAATTTGTAAAAATGCTCAAGTTGTTGCGCGGCCTCATGGAAAAGAACGACATTGTCTATGAATACCTCGACGGCAGCACGCAAAACAGAGAGCAGCGCGTCAATAATTTTCAAGAAAATAAAGACGTCAAAGCGTTCCTGATCAGTCTGCGCGCGGGCGGCACAGGATTAAACTTAACCGCCGCCGACTACGTCATTCACTACGACCCCTGGTGGAATCCGGCGGTTGAAATCCAAGCGACGGATCGCTCGCACCGCATTGGCCAGGACAAGCATGTTTTTGTTTACAAGCTGATCACTAAAAACTCCGTCGAAGAAAAAGTGCTTGAACTGCAGGATCGCAAAAAAGACCTCGTCGACCAACTCATCACAACGGACCAAGCCTTTTTCAAAAACCTGACCCGCAGCGACATCGAAAGCCTTTTCCTTTAAAATCAGCCCGTCCCAAATGTCATTCTGAAGAAATCTTTTTTTGATTACGGGCAAACAAAGCGCTGCCATAGCAGACAATTCGCGGCGAGGCGCCCAAAGACCAAAAATCTCAAAAGAGCTAAAAAATGCTAAAAATCTATCTAAAACCAGGCCGCGAAAAATCAGTTCGTAAATTCCATCCGTGGATCTTCAGCGGCGCCGTGGAACGCCTCGAAGGCGAAGCGCAGACCGGCGCGGAAGTCGCTGTTTTTTCCAAAAAAGATGCGTTTCTCGCTCGCGGCTTCTACTCAAAACACTCTCAGATTTGCACACGCCTGTTTCGCTGGCAAGACGAGCCGGTCGACGCCGATTTCATTTGCGGCAGAATCGCCGAAGCCGTACGTCTGCGAAAAAGCATGATTCAAGGCGAAACCAACGCCTACCGTGTGATCAATGCGGAAGGCGACGGCTTGCCGGGGCTGATTATTGACCGTTATGCCGACACGCTTGTCGTCGGCTTCAGCAACGCCGGCATTGAAAACTTTCGCTCGGAAATTGTCAATTTTCTCAAGAATGAATTCAGCCCAGTCACGATTTTTGAACGCTCCGACAGCCAGCACCGGCGCGAGGAAAAACTGCCGACGATTCGCCAAACTTTGTCAGGCGACGAGGTCAGTGAAAACGTTGAGATTCTCGAAAACGGCATGCGCTTTTTGGCGGATGTTAGCGGCGGGCAAAAGACGGGCTTTTTTCTGGATCAGCGGGACAATCGTGCGTTGGCGAAAACGTTGGCGCAGGACAAATCCGTTCTCAACGGCTTCGCGTATTCCGGCGGCTTCACAGTCGCAGCATTGAAAGGCGGTGCAAGTTCAGTCGTCAGCGTAGACTCTTCCAAACCGGCGCTGGAAATTGCCAGGAAAAATATGGCTTTGAACGATTTTGCCGTTGACGACGCGGCGTTTGTCGCAGCGGACATGTTTCAGTACTTGCGCGAAAATGACGCCACGTACGACATGATCGTTCTCGATCCGCCGGCCTTTGCCAAGCACCGCCGGGACGTGGGCCGCGCCTCACGCGCTTACAAGGACGTGAACATGAAAGCCATGCAACGGCTCAATTCAGGCGGCCTGATTTTCACCTGCTCCTGCTCCCAGCACATCTCCCCCGATCTCTTCCAAAAAGTCCTCTTCGCCGCCGCAACGGACGCAAACGTCTCCGCCAAAATCCTGCTCGAACGCGGCCATTCCCCAGATCATCCCATCAATATTTATCATCCCGAAGGACGTTACTTGCACGCCTTTTTGCTACAAATTGAGAAGTAATTTCTGTCCTTCAGTTTTTCGCGCTCACACTGCAAAATCATCTCTGGGCAACTTCTTCGCGGAGTGCGGCGATTTATCGTCGCCAGTGAGCCAAATACAAAAGTAGGAGCGGGTGTTTTCAGACTCACTTCGTAATCAAGTCGCATCGTTTAGCCGAATAACAATTTGGCTAAAAAGTTTACCTTGACAAACCATGCTTGTCGCGCTACTTTGAATCAAAAAATAAGAGAAGTGACTTTGCCCGTTTGGGAGCGCATGACTTCCGTTCGAACTCAAAACCCCGCCCCGTCAAAGCCGAAAATACTCGACCAGGCCCGAGCAAAATTACGAACCAAACGCTACAGAGATGGTCTGGTTTGTTTAGACCGCTTTTTCTCCCATTAAAGGTTGGCAGATTCAGGACATGTCCTGACATTGAGTCTGGATACGCGTTTCGGGGCTTCAGTTACTCCGCTTTAAACGCCGTCATTAAGTCGGAAACAACTATCATGCATCAAGACGAGATAATCCTTAGAGCTGCAAACGCCGATCTTGATGAAGGACGGTCATTTGCCGCCTTGCTCGACAGATCAGCCGAAGGTTTCTTTCGTTTTTGGCTTGGGCGCAATGCTGTAGAAATAGTCGCCGAAGCATTCATCCAACCAAACCATGACCTGTCATACCAAAACGTGACCTTTGCCGAACATGACAAGACAATCGTGGGGATGGTTTTGGGCTATACAGCCGAACAACATCATCTCGCCTCAGATCAGCCTCTGAAGATAGCGGCAGGAAGGTTTAATTTGCGAATGAAGATCATTTCCATCTTGTTCGCACCAATTATGCGAATTATTGACTCCATCGCTGACGGCGATTTTTACCTGCAAGCCATCGCGGTCGACAAGGGACTTGACGGCAAAGGCATTGGGTCAATTTTACTAGATTTCATTGAAGAGCGCGGCGCCGCCAGTGGGTCAGGGCGACTCGTTCTCGACGTTTCCGCGAAGAATGAGCGTGCTCGACGTTTCTACGAACGCCGCGGGATGACCGTCGAATCGCAATGGCCAAAGCGCTTGCCCATTTCAGGATTGCGCTTCTATCGAATGACGAAAGCGTTCTGAGAACATTAGATTGCGCGATTGAATCTTAGAGGGAAGCAAAATGGCCAAATGGCTGAAACGAATGATCGCCGTCCTTGTCATGTTTCTTTTCGGGGTATTTCTGATCGGACTTGGCGTGTATCTTTCGAACAGAAGTTTAATCGAAGGAGCGCCTCTTGTTGACGTCGCAAAAGCCCAGTCACGCCAATCCGTATTTTCGCCTGCCATTAAAATCCCTCCGGCCGAACTCGAAAACATACGCAAATTTGCAGACAGCTTGAAGACAACGGCCGTTATAGCTATCCAGAATAATCGACTCATCGTTGAATGGGGCAAAACAGACAAACGCATCAGCGGACATTCAGTGCGCAAGAGTTTGGTCTCTGCACTTTACGGCGTCGCGTTCCAAAAAGGATTGATCGACACGAACAGCACATTGGCTGACTTGGGCGTCGATGACAAGAATCCGCCGCTTTCACCTCAAGAAAAGCAAGCGCGCATCGTCGATCTGTTGAAATCTAAATCCGGCGTCTACCGCAACTCCGTCAAAGCGGATATGGAAGAAGGGCGCCCGGAAAGACACGCACATGCTCCTGGGACCTTCTTTTTTTATAATAATTGGAGCTTCAACGCACTTGGCGGTATTTTCGAGCGGGTTACTGCGCTAAAATTGGGAGAAGCGTTTAAAGAATGGATTGCAGAGCCTATCGGTATGCAGGACTTTCGCATTGAGGATGTAAGGTATACCTATTCCGAAGAATCCGATTTCCCGGCTTATCGCTTCTGGATATCGGCGCGTGATTTAGCGAGATTCGGCATGTTGTTCCTGAACGATGGAGCCTGGGGCGGCAAACAGATCATTTCGCGCGATTGGGTATCGGCAAGCACGGCCACGTATTCCGAAGCCGGGCGATTTGGCTATGGGTTTATGTGGTGGACAATCGGAGACGGCTCTTACATGGCCAGCGGCACCGGCGGTCAAAAATTGTTAGTTGATCCGAATAGAAAACTTGTCGTCGTCAATCGCGTCGATACCGGCGAGCCTGGTTTGCGCAGAGGACTTTGGTGGAACTATGGTCCCAGAGTGAGAAACCGACAATTTCGAGGACTTACAAATCGCATAGCTGACCTAACCTCAAGCATAGAATAGAATCCGCAGTCTAACATCGGCGTCGCGCTGACCGCAAGGCTATCGAAACAGACGCTCTTGGTTTCCTGTACAATGACCTGCCGTTGATTCGCAACTCCATCGATTGTTTTGAAAAAACGTAAGCGAACATTTCAAAATGAAAAAACTGAGTTTCATACTTTTTACTGCGCTCTTCTTTCACAACTGCGAAAAACAAGCGTTCGATCCGGCGGGATTGAACGATGGCGCAGTCTACCCTGAAGCGGCCTGGCAGGAAGCCCCATTCCCGGGCGCTCTGGGATGGTCAGCGCCCAAACTGCGGGAAGCGAAAAATCTCTCGTTACGTTTGGGATCAGATGCTGTTTTTATCGTCGACCGAGGCGTTGTTGTGGATAAATGGGGGGATGTTGACAAGAATGAAATCGTTCGTTCTGTTCGCAAAAGTTTCCTGAGCGGGCTTTACGGCATATTTGTAGAGAAAGGGATTATCGACTTACAAGCGACGGTCGATTCACTCGGAATTGACGATCTTCACGGTTTGACCTCAGTAGAAAAAACAGCCACGGTCGAGCAGCTTCTCCAATCAAGATCAGGGGTATACCACACGGCCGCCGCTCAGTCCGATCGTGCAAAATCACTAAGGCCTGAACGAGGCAGTTATTCGCCGGGCGAATTCTTCTACTACAACAACTGGGACTTCAACGCGCTTGGAACGATTTTCATTCAGCTTACCGGGGAAGACGTCTTTCAGGCTATTGCTGAACGTTTCGCGACGCCGTTGCAGATGCAAGATTTCTCCGCTGAAAATACTCTGTATTACTACGAGCGCGACCAATCGATACACCCCGCTTATCATTTCGAGATGTCTGCTCGTGATCTTGCTAGATTCGGCTTGCTTTATTTGAGAAACGGTCGTTGGAACGACGCTCAAATCATACCCAGTTCATGGATCGAACGGTCATTTGTTCCGTACTCAGACGCCGGCCCTGAGTGGGGGTATGGCTACATGTGGTGGATTGCAAAGCCTTCTGAATTTCTGCATTATGAAATGGCGGCGGCAAGAGGAGGATCAGGACACGCGCTGTATATTTTCCCAGAAATCGAAACGATCATCGTTCATCGCGCTGAATGGTCAAAAACCTGGGCTGAAGTTAATCAGATAATTCGTTGCATTCTGTTGGCAAAGCAGGCTAACTGATCGCAAACTGCATTTACTACCTGACACTTCTTACAAATAGCCGTTTAGGCCTGGCGAGGAGGCTTCGAATTATCGTTTTATTAGAATCTTTGTTAGAAGCTGTTTTAAAAGCCTCGCAGGGTCGGTCGAAAGCAGCCCGGAAGTTCACTTCCGGGGAAGACGACGTTTTGTTTCTTGTCGAGTCCCGTCAGGGGCGGTTGAAAATTTATCGCGTTTCCAGTATGACAATTCCGGCCTTTTTCACCAGCTTTGGAAGCCGATAGAAAAAGTGTCAGGCAGTGAATAATCTCAAAAAAATATTGGAAAATGCTTTTTAAATTCAACGTATGAACAACACCAAACATTTGAATTCCTGGATTCGTGAAATCAACTATTTTCGCGTGATACTCGAGCTGATAATCGTCGCTGCGGGAGTTTATCTCGCCTTCAGCATCGATCAATACCAGAAAGATCGGGCGTTCGAAGCGCGGCGCTTGAAAGTTTTTTCGATTTTGCAGCAAGCCGCCGAATTGTATGAAAAGAAGTTCGCCGACAGAGTGCTCTGGCACAATAGCTATAACCAGGAATTCAGCGATAAGCTCGCCCAGGGGACGATCCCATACTTCGGCAACTTCCGCTACATTTCGCCGCAATACCCGGTCGAAGCCTTTAACGATGCGCTAAAAACGCAGAACCTCGACGTTTATGATCTTGAGCTATATCTCACGATAACAGAATTTTCGACGGGGGTGAGTCAGCTTGTTTATGTCGAGCAGAAAATCACCGACATTTCGGAGCAATACCGCAAAATTGCCGATCCCGGCAACGCACAATTGGCCGCCGATCAAAAAATTATCGCAGAGTGGTTTTTGCAATATATGAACGATCGCAAGAATGTTGCGGGCCGTCTAAGCAAGCTCGCTGGAAAAATGAGAACCAAATTGGGAACGATTCTCGGCGCAGAACAGAAGCCGGAATGATGAAGGAAGCTCCTGCGTCATTCTTTTCGGAGCTCGGAAACTCATGATCGTCCCGACGCAGTCCCGGTAAATCACCAAAAGCAAACAGACCGCAAATATGGTGATGAAAAAACGGAACAAATGGGCAAAAGAAATTCAAACCCTTTTCGAACGTCAGCGTGAAAACGGCGGCCCGTTTTGGTCGCGTAAAGACGGAGACATTCATGCACCGGCCGGTTTTTCTACAATTGACGTTTTGAACGTGCTGGGTGAATTGGGCGCGACGACTCAAGAATTCCCGGCGCTTCAGAATGCCGTCAACTTCATCATGAGTTATCAAAACCCTGACGGCTCGTTCAGGTACGCCAAAAAGAGTTCCAGACTGCCTTGCATGGCGGGAAGGATTGCCGCCGCATTTGGAAGGCTCGGCGTTCAAGAAGGTGCGCGATCAGAAAAAATCTTTCATTGGTTTCTGGAAATTCAATCGGGCGACGGAGGCTGGCGATGTGCAACAGTCAAACTTGGCAAATCGCCGGAAACTGATGCGAGCAACCCGGGAACCACGCTCTACGTGCTGGACGCGTTTCGATTTCGCGACAATAGCCAAAGGGACGTCTCGGCCTTGAATCGAGGCGTGGAATTCTTGCTTCGGCACTGGGAAGCCAAAGAGCCGCTCGGCCCTTGCGTGTTTGGGATTGGCTCACGGTTTCTCAAAGTGGAGAACCCTTTTCTTCGGTACAATCTTTTCTATTATGTGCATGTTCTCTCCCACTACAAAAAAGCGCACCGCGACCCGCGTTTTCTCGAAGCTATGCAAACGTTGGCCAGCCGCCTTGATGAAGGCATGATGCGGGTGGAAGCGCCGCACAAAGCGTGGCAAAGCTTCTCGTTTGCCCGGAGAGGCCAAACTAGCGAATTGGCTACAAAACGTTGGCAAGAAATTGAAAAGAACTTACGGAGCATAGGCTGAGCGCTACCCAGCTTTCCGATTGGCCTGTTTCTCCAACTGACTTTTCGATTTTGGCTTCAGTCGCTGAGACGCATTTCACTCGAGTTCCCGCCCAAGACGCAAACAAGAACGTCCCTGTAGGTTTCTCTGGAACGTTTTTGTTTGAAAAGCCCGCTTAAAAAATAAATTAACTCGGAAGCAAGGATTGATATTCGTTAGGCGATTCAAGAATCATATCGCAGTTTTCGAAGAGACGATTGTTATGTTAGTCATCCAGAGAGGGAAAATCTAATTTATGCAAGATGTATTCGATTACGACGTATTTATCAGTTTTGCCAAAGAGGATATTGACTTTGTAAGGCCTATTTGGCAAGAGCTCAGCACCAACGGATTACGTGTATTTTGGTCTACCGAATCCTTAAAAGAAGATTCTGGCAGCGGATGGCGTGAAGTCATAGAAACCAGCCTAGAAAACAGTAAACATTTTTTACTTGTGTGCTCAAACAACTCCATGACGTCAAAATGGGTAAAAATGGAGTATCAAGCATTTCAAGACCTTTATTACCAACCGGGTTCAAGGCGCTTAATCCCACTTTTGATGCGTGGGTTTGAAATAAATGCTCTGCCTCCATTTCTAAGGGGGTTACAGGCAACAAATCTTGAAAACGAAAATTCGATTCAAAATATAACGAAGATCTTAGGGGGGATAAACTTCGAAGAGTTAAAGAATGAAAATAAAAAACTGAAACAAGAAAACGTTAGACTTCAGGCCGAAGTAAAAAAGCTTAATTTGCAAAAACAGAAGCTCGAAGAGCAACTTCGCTCAAGTAACGCTCGCCATGAACAAGGACGAAGCACAAATGTTTCTAAACCCGTCGCCCCCGGCAGTGAGGGAGATAGTTCAAACTTTGACATTGGCAAGAGAAGACAAACATTTCTCGATAAGTTTAGATCGCCTATGTCCGTTGAAGATATGCAAAAAAAGTATCAGAAAATTTTTGATTCAACTCCCGCAGGAGGTGCATTAATTTTTGTTTCTGGTTCTCCTGAACCAATAATATTTCATGTATATAGGGGATTTGGCTCTTTTCATGGACATCATCATGATCTCAACTTAAGAAAAGAACTCTCTGGCGATGAATCACAAGCAGGGAAAATCTTGCTCCAACAACTTCAGTATATCGAATTGTTAGAGAAAATTAGCGAAGAAAAGTCTTCCAAGCTACATTTGAAGATTCGCATCACAAGCAAAAGCGGGGAAACGTCAACATGGTACGTCACGTTTAGCCACAAGGTGGCCTTGGTTGGAGTTGTTCGAGAGAGCGGGTTAGACGTCAATACTCAACTTGACATAGACAGGGTAGAAAAAATTCTACTAAAATGGTAATTGAAGTGAGAAGAAAGAACCGCTCATTGGCTTGGAAAGTGTTTTTCTGGTACATTTTAACCGGCTTATCACATTCCTTAACTGCACAGCAATTTTCCAATATCGCAGGCGCGTTTGCGGAGTTGAACCTCGGCGTACGTCCCGCAAGCATGGGCGGAGCTTCTTCGGCGCTTTCCAATGACGGCAACGCCGTTGAGCACAACATGGCGGCGGCGGGCTTTTCAAGATTCGCGGCGCTTTCCGCCACAACCACCAAGATTTTCGGCGTCGTCCCGGCGACTTACATCGGCGCGATCTATCCTTACGGCCCAGGCGTTTGGGGGCTCAGCGTGCAGCAAGTTGGAGACGCCTTGTTGAGCGAAACAACCCTGGGAGTTGGCGGCGCCATCCGGGCAAACAAAATTCTTCCCGCTTCCCTTGCCCGGCAAAAGTTTGTCGATGACATGGCTTTTTCCGTCACTGTCAAAACGCGCGTTGCCTCGTTCGGCGACAATGTTGACGGCGGCGAAGATCGGATTACCGGCGGCGGCGGCGGCTTTGGCGTGGACTTGGGGTATTTTTTCCAGCATAGCGAGTGGCGCGTCGGCGCAGTCTGGAAAGACGCTTTCGGCACGTTTCGATGGAATTCTTCGGCAAACGGGCGCTACTCGCAGCGCATCCCTTCCAAACTCAAATTCGGCATGGCCTACATCAGCCGCAACGTACGCGTCGCGTTCGATCTGCAGCCGGCGCTTCACGAAGACACGCCGGTGCGCATGTTTACCGGCGGCGAGACAAACATTTTCTGGTGGCTGATGATCCGCGCCGGTTGGGCGCAGAATCTCGGCGGACATGTGGACAATAAAATTTTCACCGCCGGAGTCGGTCGTTACAGCTTTTCCTGGCGTAATCTGCGATTCGCTCTGCAAACGGGCTATCGTCGGGAGCAGATCGCGGATGAGCTGCGATTTGCAATTGACCTTTTTTGGCTTAAGCCTGGGAAATAAACATCGCCGCCTTAATCAACAAAATTGGGGAGTCCGCAACATGATTCGCCTAAAACCATTTTCTATTTTTGTTCTCCTTCTTTCTCTGCAATACGCGAGCTCGCAAGCGCAGGACGAACCAAAGTGGGAGCAACTAAAAGAGAATTTCAAGACGGAAGCCTTGAGTTTTGGCGCGTTGTTGCAGGTGGTTGGAGACTTTCAATCGGAGCGGAGTTTCAGCGGCAAGAGCGGGTTCAGCATTTCCAAAATGCGCGTCAATATCAGGGGCGCTCTCGACGGCGGATTTAGCTATTTTCTCCACGCGGATTTCACCAAATCCACGGCGATTGTTGACGCCCGCGCTTCTTACCGCGTTTCTTCAAATTTTGGGATCGACGCCGGGCTTTTCAAGGCGCCGTTCAGCGGGAGTTTTTTGGTCTCAGCTTCGAAAACCGATTTTGTGAAACGCCCGCAGGTTGTGAATTTGCTGGCATTGAAACGGCAGCTTGGCGTGCAGGCGCACGGAAATCTGGCAAACGGCGGTGCGACTTACAGCGCCGGAATTTTTAACGGTGATAATTTCGGCGGCAATCTAAACGACAACAACGCATTCTTGTATGTCGCGCGGTGGGCGTTTTTCCCCAACCGCAACGAATCCCAAAAACCGATTGAGATCGGCTTGAACGCAGCCTATAGCAAAGATGGTTCTGTGAATATTCTAGGCTATTCGAACGGGAAACGTCTCTTGTATGGCGGCGATTTTCGATGGTCGTCCGCGAGAGGCTTTTTGAGCGGCGAATTTATCCGCGCGCGACTGAAAGAGTCGCAACCGCAAAGCGCCCCGGAAAATCCTTGGGGTTTTCACTTAACCGGCGCGCATAATTTGGACGAGAAAAACCAGATGCTGCTGCGGTGGGATTATATGAATTTTGGCAACACGGAAAGCCGCGATTTGTTCATTTTGGGTTACAATCATTGGCCGACCAGCACGGCGAAGTTACAGATCAACTACGTTTTTGATCCTGACGATCGGGTTTTCAAACACCATCAATTACTCATCAACATGCAAATAAATTTTTAGACTCTGCTCGGCGGCAATTACAGCTTAGAAACGATAATTCGAAATTCCCGCTCGACTCTGACTCTATCCGTAAAGATTTTCTGAAAATTCGCTTAGTTCAAGGTGTTCTTCAAACGCTTCTATCGTTTCAGCAACAGGAGTGTCTTTGTCGAAATGCGCAATGTGAAGAACGGCGTCCCCGCGATAAACCAAGGGCAGTTTTAAGAGCCCAATAACCATCCCCGCGTCCGTTGCGACGATATCTTCGACACTTTCCCCAAACGGGTCTGAGAGCGATCCCAGAAAGTCGCCTTTTTTAACAAACTCCCCCAGGCGCGTTTTAAGCGTCAAAACGCCGCTTTTGGGCGCGCGCAGCCATGAGCTCTTGTGAGAAATAACCGGCAAAATCGATTTCCTTTTACGAGAGATTGAGATCATCCCGATTGTTCGCATAACGGAGCGAACGCCCCGTAAGCCGGTGCGAACGGCGAATTCATTAAACCGCAAGGCTTCGCCCGCCTCGTACAAGAGCACGGGAACGTTTTTCGCCATGCCGGATTCTCGCAGCGAACCGTCCCGCAGCCCGGCGTTCAGGATAACCGGCGCTCCGAAAGCCTTTGCGAGACGCACGGTTTCCGGGTCGGAGAGTTTGGCTCGAATTTGCGGCAGGTTCGTACGATGATTCGAGCCTGTGTGAAGATCGATTCCGTGGGTGCATTTCGCCAAGATTTCATTTGTGAAAGTGTGGGCCAGCCTGGCGGTCAACGATCCCTTCTCCAGGCCCGGAAACGATCTATTTAGATCACGGCGATCCGGTAAGTAGCGGCTTTGCATAATCAGCCCGTAAACATTAATGATAGGTGCGACGATCAGCGTCCCATTAATTCGCGAGACGGTTTTCATCTGCAACAAGCGGCGAATAATTTCCATGCCGTTTATTTCATCACCGTGAACGCAGGCGGAAACGAATAAGCGCGGCCCAGCTTTTTTTCCGTGAATAACTTGCACAGGCAGATTTAGCTCTGCATGGGTGTAAAGTCGGGCGACATGCAGATCAATCGTTTTTCTTTCGCCGGGCTGAATAGTAATGCCGCCTATTTCGAAAGGCTCTTGCATCAGCCGGTTCCCCTGGTTCGGTTTCGTCCTGTCTTGGCGTTTTTTTCAATAAACTCGGTGATCATCCCTGCAACGTCTTTTTTCGTTGCCGTTTCAATGCCTTCGAGTCCGGGCGAGGAATTAACTTCCATAATCACGGGTCCGTGATTTGAGCGCAGCAAATCGACGCCGGCGACGTTGAGTCCCATAATCTTAGCCGCCCGTACAGCCGTGCTCCGTTCTTCCGGTGTAATCTTGACGAGTTTCGCCGTGCCGCCGCGATGCAGATTTGAACGAAACTCGCCTTCTTTGCCTTGCCGCTTCATAACCGCGACGACTTTTCCGCCAACGACAAAACACCGCAGGTCGGCGCCGCCCGCTTCCTTGATAAACTCTTGCACAAGTATGTTCGCCTTTAAGCCCCGAAAGGCTTCGATAACGCTTTCCGCCGCTTGCGTCGTTTCCGCAAGAACAACGCCCACGCCTTGCGTGCCTTCCAGAAGCTTAACCACCAGCGGCGCCCCGCCAACCAACTTGATCAAGTCTTCGGTGTACTGCGTCGCGTGGGCGAAGCCTGTCACTGGAAGACCAATGCCTCTGCGTGCAAGAAGCTGCAGGCTGCGAAGTTTGTCGCGCGACCTGCTGATCGCGACGGATTCGTTTACGGTGTAAACGCCCATCATTTCAAATTGTCTGACAACGGCGGTGCCATAAAACGTGATAGAAGCGCCGATGCGAGGGATAACGGCGTCATAGCCTTCAAGCTTTTCACCCATATAGTGTATCGACGGCCGGTGTGACGTGATGTCCATATAACATTTGAGCGTATCAATCACCCGAACCTGGTGTCCGCGCTCTTCCGCCGCTTCGACAAGTCGTCTTGTTGAATAGAGTGACGGCCTGCGAGACAAAACCCCGATTTTCATAAACGCCTCCTCATTTTTCTTTCTTTGTTTGATACGTTTTCGCGAGTGCACGGCCAGTCAAGTATGAAGCGCCGGGATCGACGACGATTCTGTCTTGCATCGCCGTGCGCCCGAGAAGCATGCGAAACAGCATTGAATCACGGCTTGTGAGCGTCATTTCAATCGGCCATTCTTCGTTTCCAAGATGAACCGGCGTTTCGATCACATACCTCGACTCTTTATGCCCGCCGGAATCTGTGACGGTTCTTTTGTCTTTCACCGGCGCAACGCACGTAAAAACCAAATTTTGCCTTTTTCGAAGCGGATGCAGGCTGAAACGTACGTACTCAACACCGTTTTGGCGAAACGCTTCAAGCTCAAAAGCATGGAGCGCTGACGTTCGTGCTCCGGTGTCAATCTTGGCCTTAAGCGCTGGAATTCCTAACTCCGGCAAACTTACCCATTCTCGCCAGCCTACCACAATCTCAGGGGTTTTTTGAGAAGAAGAACGAACAGACATTATTTACAAGCGCCTTAAAGTTGCAATCTGGAAATTTTGCTTTGTATAAATCGTGAATTTTTCTTTGATACTGCGAGTAAGAACAATACGCAAAAAATAGGCAAACATCCTCCATATTCAAAACAGCATTGATCGGAAGAACGCCGTCGATCGTCCATAATCTCATCTGAAGCCATTTAATGAACAAAGTGCAATTTGACGTAACGCCTGCTTTTTCGCCCGCGCGATTCGCGCCGACGGGTAATCTGCAAACCATTCTTTCCTATTACTTTTTTAATGCAAAAACCAATTCGCCGTGTAAGCGTCATCAAATTGTTCTTAACGACGGCGACGTTCTCTTGCTGCGTGATTACAATCCGGTAAATCCCGTCGGAAACGTCGTTCTTTTGCACGGCTTGAGCGGAGACGCCGATTCGAGCTACATTCAGCGCGTTGCCGCGATGTTTTTGGCGAAAAATTGGCGGGTTCTTTGTGTGAATCATCGCGGCGCAGGAGAAGGGCGAGGTCTGGCAAAAAACCTTTATCATTCCGGGCGCAGCGAAGACGTTAGCGCGATTTCACAATTTGTTGCGCGAGAATTTTCCGGAGAATCGTTTTTTGCTGTTGGCTTTTCCTTAAGCGGCAACATGTTGTTGAAATTGTTGGGGGAGAAGAAACAGCCCATTCCGGCGCAATTAGCAGGAGCCGTTTCCGTGTGCGCGCCAATTGATCTTTCGACCTGTTCCCAAAAACTGCGTGAACGAAAAAATCGCATTTATGACAAACGCTTTTCCAGAAAATTAATGAAGGCCCTGCGCGAACGGCAAACGGACTTCCCGGATTTCCCCAAAGTGAATGTTCCTCGCTTCCCGCGATTGTATGATTTCGACGAGCACGTCGTTGCGCCGTTGAACGGCTTTTTTTCCGCCGAAGATTATTACGAAAAATGCAACGCCAGGCAGTTCTGGGCGGGAATTGCAACGCCGACGCTCGTTCTCGCCAGCGACGACGACCCGTTTATTCCTGGAACGATTTATCAGGGGCTGCCGGAAAACCCCGCCGTCAAAGTCATTTTGACGCGCGGCGGCGGGCATTTGGGATTTCTCAGCCAGAATAAAACGCCGCTCGGCAATCGGCGTTGGATGGACTATGCAATTTTGGAATTTTTTGAATTGCTGCGAGCGCGTATGATCGAAACCACAAATATCTCGTAAGGCTACCGCACAAACACGGGTTGCACCCAGGCGACTGAACCGCCGGAATCCATGATTTTCGCTCGGACATATTTTTCTCTTCGGCGCAATTCAAAGATCGCCGGATTTTCCGCGCTTCTCGCCAAAATCTCCCCGCCCTCGCCAATGAATTCCGTTTGGTATTTAAAGTCTCCGTCTTCAAAAATTCGGATTTCCAACGCTTTGGGCTGAATCTTGATCTCTTCCAGAACTACGCCGGTACTGGCGTAAAACCACCCCTTTTCAAGGTTGGCGATAATCTCTGAAGCGTCCAGAGAATTCGCTTTCACGACGACCCAGCCGCGCCCCGGATTGGAATCGTCCTTTGAAAACTCCGTCTGAAAATTGTGCGCGTCATCAACGGCAATCCCGTAGACTTTTTGTCCCGCTGAAAGTAGATGATCCCAAACTTGCTCCATCCCCGGCCACTCGCCGCCGCCGAAATTGTGCACCATCGGATGACCATTGTAGATTTCCAACAAATTGTAGTTTTGAACTTGAGAAAGCTCTCGCTGATGAAAAGCCCAGCGGAAATTCGGGTGGTTGATGTGCGGCGCGCCTTCCACGGCGCGAATCGCATCGACGTTTTTTTGAATCGTGCCGACCAGCGTGCTGTCAGATTGCGGCTCGACCAGGCCCGGCAAATTGAGGCCGTTGACATGAACTGGTTTCTTCTCAAATTCCGAGGTCACTTCTTCTCCGGCGATCAAGAGAAAGCTCGAATCGACAAGCGAAACGAACGCAGCAGGGTCGGTGAAGAAATTATGGTCGGAAAGGACAAGAAATTGATAGCCGTGATCTTTGTACCATTGCGCCACATATTCCGGCGGCGAATCGCCGTCGCTGTTCGTCGTGTGCGCGTGCGTGTTCCCTTTGAACCAGCGCATGCCTTCATTGTCAGGAACTTCGAACTGGAAATTTGATTCACAGCTCAAAAAATGAATCAATGTTAGAAAGAGAAAGGAGAGCTGCAAAGCCCAACGAAGGTAAATTTTTGTTTTTGGTTTCAAAATGTAATCCGGTTTTGGTGGTAGACGACGGAGTAAAATCTTTGCTATCGTTCAGCGTAAATTAACTCATGTTAAGCGCATGTCTGGATGTATAATGCGACACATGACCTTTGGCGCGAGTCGAGCCGCGAAGTTGAAGCTGGACTACTTGCGAAATCTCGGCGCGTTCGTCTCCTGGCGCCTTTTCAATGACGCTTGTCGAAAAGCATTGCATTCGACACACTTGTTAAACGCAAGGTTCGCCGCTTCGTCTATTCAAAAATTTGAAACCGTCTCGTTTCGATACAGTGCGGTCAATAATCGACCACTTCTTTATATAACGAATTTTATCCAGATTTGACAAAACTTTGTTTTTTAACACCGTAGAAGCAGAGCAAGCTTGGCATGGAAATTGAAAGTTTATAAAACACTTTCCTAAACGACCAATTCATCATATCACAGAAGTTCAGCAAAAGCTAGATTCTTAAGGAAATCAGGCGAGTATATCATGGAAGCGACAAAAGCAGTTAAACGAGAAACTTTTTTAGGCGCCGCGCAAAAAACGCCGGCAATAAATTGGGCGAAACAAAAAGTGCGCAATCCAAGAGCTGCCGGTTCGCCCCCAGTTCTTGAAAAGCTCACTGCTGCGGTTCAAGCGGTTTTCAAGCCGATATTTTCATACAAGGTCGTCGAATTCTACGACTGTGATGACGCCAACCGCCTGCCGGATTTGCCGGATTTACCTGCACTTCACGCAAAAACTTTCGACGGCTCAGTCGCCGTTCCCGGAGAACTGGCGTCGCTTGCCGAATTGCATCCGGGCGAAACTTTGACGACGATCTATATCGGAAGGAAAGAAGTCGGCTACATCCATGCGGGCTTTAAACCGATGCTTTCGCCGGACACTGGCGTTTGGGTGAACGTTAAGCCGGGAGAAGTCTATCTGTATGGCTTGACTATTCTGCCGGAATTTAGAGGGAGAGGGTTTTCAAAATATCTGCTTGTTTCTGCGGCAAACGCTTTTCACAAGCGAGGATTCAGCAGGATTATTGTAAGCAAGCTGCTTGCTCAATTCACTTCTCAGTCCGAAATGGAAAAGGCTGGTTTTCAACGTTACGATCTGCTGAGAGCTTTCAAGATTTTCTCAAAGCGGATTCATGTGATTTACTAAAACCGGCATATTGGATTGAAGGAAAATCCTTTATTATAAGCTATGAGAAAGTAAGAACAACAATGTAGACTGTTTCTTATTGAGATAGACTCATCGTCCTGTTCTTTTCTTTCAATGTTCTTCGTTCTTTTGAGAATCCCTGTTGTTTTTTGTGATTCGTTTGTTACGTTTCTGGCATAGAAGCATCGAGTAACAAACGAGCATCTATCATGAGCGTCAAACTCCGAAAACTCAAGAGCGGCAAGATAAGCCTGTTTCTGGATTTTACAACAAAGGAACACGCGAATACGAATTCCTCAATTTGTACTTGTCAAAAGATCGAAAGGAAAATCGTCAAGTCCTGGCTGGCTGAGAATATCCGCGCTAAGCGCCAACTTGATCTCCAGCATCGAGAACACGGGTTCATCCCCCGCTTTATTTTTTACTTCATCAGCTAGAGTCAGCGATGGTGTTGGCGCATCAAAAGCACAACCAAGGCGACGGCGTTCTAATTTGTAGAGACAGGTCTAGAGTGCAACCTGCGTTTCAGCCAATTGAGCACCCGCCCTCTGTTCGGCATTTTCACTCCGGCCAGGAAGCTTGTTTATCTTACGAACGCCTCATGTAATCCACCGTCTACCGGAAGCATTTGCCCAGTCGTCTTGCCGAGTCTGTCGCTGGCGAGGAGATAGGCTGCTTCGGCCTGGTCCTCAAGCGCAATTGGGGTCTTTGTGAGTGTCCGTTGCGCATAAAAATCAGCAAGTTTGGCACGCAATTCTTCCGTTCCTTCCTCTTCCGAGAACGGGATTTCGTATTTCGTCAATGAGCTGATGACGCGATCGCGGGGAAACATGCTGCTGCCTTCCACAACAGTGGCAGGAGCAAGTCCATTGACACGCACCAACGGCGACAGTTCTATCGCCAGTTCACGCACCAGATGATTGGCGGCGGCTTTACTCGTGTCGTATGCCAGCGAGCCCTTTTTCGAGACGAGACCGTTCACACTCGTCGTCAATACCAGACTGCCTTTCAAGCCCTGCGCCCGCCAGATCTCCTTTGCTTCATCTGCTATCAGATACGCACCGGTGACGTTGACGTCAAAAGTCAGACCCCATTTTTTGTCCGGGATGGCGCCTGATCTGTCCGGCGGCACAAAAATCCCAGCTGTCAGGATAACCCGGTCAATACCGCCATAGGCCAGGAGAATCTGTTCGAACATCCTGCGAATGCTCTCGCGTCGAGTGACGTCGACAGCGAGGGCAATCGCAGGACCGCACGCTGAAATTCCGCTTCCGGCCACACCGATCCCCTGGCCGTAAACTTGTGTCAATTCTGCTGCCGTTCTTTGCGCGGCTGCAAGATCAAGGTCGGCGCAAACGACCTGGGCGCCTTCTTTGGCAACCCGATGCGCCGCGGCCTTGCCAATGCCACTGCCGGCGCCGACAACAACAACAATATCACGGGCGAATTCCTTCTCAGGGGGCATCCGGCGCAATTTAGCTTCTTCCAGCGCCCAGTACTCGATATCAAAAGCCTCCTGACGCGGAAGAGCTATGTATTCGTCGATGGCTTCCGCGCCACGCATGACTTCTACCGCGCAATTGTAGAACTCGGCGGTCACACGCGATTCGCTCTTATTTTTACCCCAGGCGATCATGCCGATTCCCGGAATCAGAATGACCGTCGGATTCGGGTCGCGCATTGGCGGAGAATCCAGACGTTTGCACGCATCGTAGTAAGCTGCGTAGTCCCCGCGGTATTGCGCCAAACCCGCACTGAGTTTTTCCAGCAGGGCGGCAGCATCTTCTTTTTGTGGATTCCATTCAACATAGAGCGGCTTGATTTTGGTGCGCAGAAAATGGTCGGGGCAGGACGTTCCCAGTTCAGCAAGCCGCGGTGCGTCGTGACTATTCACAAAGCGAAGAATGGATTCATCGCATTGTACCGTGCCGATAAATTTGTTTTGCTGCGAAACCATGCCGCGCAGCTTCGGCAGAATTTCAAACAGCACAGCATCCCGCTGCTCTGCTGAGAGCGCGTCGAACTTCTGGCCGCCAAAAGTTTTGTCTCCCTTATCACGAGACGCGATGTACTCCGCCGCTTTTTCGATGAGCGCGATCGTCAAATCGTAGCACGCTTTGTCGTCATCGGCCCAGTTAATCAGACCGTGCTGTCCCATCACGAGACCTTTAAGCGCAGGATTTTTCTTACACTCTTCTCCCATGACAAGCCCGAGGTCAAAACCGGGGCGTTGCCACTTGACCCAGCCGATTTCCCCATCGAAGACTTTTTCCGTCAGTTCTCTTGAATTTCGGGCGGCGGCAATGGCAATGACGGAATTCGGATGCATATGATCCACGTGCTTAAACGGAATAAACGCATGGAGCGGCGTATCGATTGAGCTGGCTCTCGGGTTCAAATTATAGGTCGTGTGCGGATACATCGAGACCATCTCGTCTTCTATTTCCGTCTTGACCCCTTTTTCGTCCGCTGCATCATAGAATTTTTGCAGAGCGATCAAGCTTTCCTGATAGAGCGAGGCAAAGTTCTCTTTTTTCGAAGTACGCAGATCCCCGCCCGAGCCTTTCACCCAAAGAATCTCCGCTTTTTCACTCGACAGCGGTTCCTGCATCTCCAGTTTCGAAGAAGTATTGCCGCCCCCCGTGTTGGTGATACGCTGATCCTGGCCGAGTATGTTAGAACGGTAAACCAGTCTTTCCACTAAATCTAGTTTTGCCGCGGCCTCCTCATCCCAAAGATAGTCGACATGGTTAAATTTTTGTTGTTTCAATTTCATTCACTCCAATCTTTTACGAGTCATCGATTAACCTGGATAATTCACAAACCATCAATTTACGCCCAAACTCCAGAAATGTCATACCCGTGCAGGCGCGATCAAAAGGTTGTGGATAACTCAAATCGTCTTTATCGTGCGTGCGCCTGCGCGAGAATGACGCTTGTGAATTATTCAGGATAAAAACAACAGTTCAAAAACGATAGATTTTATTGTACACGTACTTAACCCGCTATCTAAAGAGGAATTCTTCCCAGTTCTGATTCTGCCGTTCCTTCCGATAAGTGGAGTGAACCAACTGAAACGTGTTGTCCTCAGCTACATCGACAAAATAGAATTTGGAGCCGCCGTCTAACGTCTCATAATGCCAAATCTCATGCGAATTGATTCCAGGATTGGCGTGTTCCTTATCAATGAAATCTGGAGCGCCGTACGTCAGAAGCACACGCCCGCGATCTGTTTTCCAGCCATCTGAACCTCGGATGGAGAAGTTGACTTTTGACTGGGCCAGGCGCAAAATATAATCTTCTTTGAATTCGTTTTTTGGCGTACCGCTGCTTGGGTCACGGCGCGCCCAGAACTGAGTGATAAATTCTCTTTGCCCACTGAGTTTTAACTGACCAAATATCTCCCGTTCTTCTTTCGAAGCAATATACTTGATTTGCTCGAAATAGGCCTTCAGCCAATCCCGGTCTTTGTCCGCATACAAACGACGTTCGCTGTCTCGGGCTTCCGCGAGCGCTTCCTGTTTACGAAAGACGGTAAACTCTTCGGAAGCCATCGTTTCCCGCCCCGATTGCTCATCGATAACCTCGACCCCAAAGCGATAGCGCCCGGTCTTCAATTCCGCCAAATCGAACGAAGTGTAAAGCGCCGCATGTGATTTGGTTTTGTTTCGCCATCTTCCTGGAATGCGATAGAGCAATTCACCCGCTTGGTCCAGGATGAGATAATTGGCCTTGTAGCGCCCTGGTGACTGTGTATCATAAAGGAGATGGTAAACTTCTGTATAGGCGGAAAGCCTGGCAAGGCCGTCTCCAAAAGCACGGCGCGGATTGGGGATAACTTGCAATCCGCTTTTGTTGAACATTCCCTGTTCATTTGTCGATTTCGCAATCTGCATGGCAAACTGAATATCGCCCAGGGTCAGGGAATCCGACGGCGGCGGGACTCGAATAAACTGCCGTTGATGCGTTGTTCGTGAAGCATTCAAGTCCCGCAATTCGGCTTCCAATTTATAGTCGCCCGAAAAGCCGTACAGCGCCGAGGCGTAGACGAACTGCTGCCCGGGTTTTGATTGAGCTCCACGGGAAACAGTGTCGGTCTCTGCAAGCTCGTAAACAACCGTCTTTTCGTCCTCTCGCTCCAAAGTGACAGTAATCGCATAGGAGGCGATGGCTAAATGCTGCGCCGGACGATAAAAAAGCCCGTCTCGATCAACCCCCAGATACATTTCGAGCCGGACAGGAGGTGCGGCGGAATCAGCAGAGACCTGTTCATGAAAATGAGCGATATCAAATGACAGTCGAAGTGGTCTGTTGGTCGTCTGAGCGAAGACGGTAGATATCGACGCTAAAAACAACAAAGCTGAGACGAGGAATTTGAAGTAGGTTTTCATATGATTGCCCGAACACTAAGGGCTCGTCTAATAATAACTTCCCGGATTTCATCTCATCTTCACGCCGTCTTTGTCCGAAAAAAGCTTCTGAATGACCAGCCATTCATCAGTTTTTTTCGGGCAAATCCGACGCAAAGCTGAGCGAGCTTCGGGAAGTTATTATCAGACGAACACTAAATCAATTTGTCGTCAAATGTTTTGTAAACCAGTCCGCCAGCATTGCCGCCAGTTCGTCGCGCAAAGGCAGTGTCCAGAGCGTCGCGCCTTCTCCTGCATTGACGTAGACTTCGATATGCTTTCCAGGGTGCTCGCACAAATCGTAGATTTCGCGAGCTTGCCCTGCGGCGAGGGCGTCTTGCATACTCACAATGACGTTAATCGGTCGATCAGCCCGGCTCTTTATCGCGTCTTTTGCCTCACCATCCAGTAGACTTGAGACTAAGGCGATTGCGCGGACGTCTTCGCGGTTGCGGCTGCTCATCACAGCAGCTCGGCCTGAAATAACGCTTCCCAATATCCCAAGTGCTTGTTTGTCCACACGCGGATGTTCAGCGAGAAAATTCAAGGCAGCGGTCGCGTCATTGTCAAGATTTGCAAACTCTTGCTGAGCGTCTCCCGGCGAATCTGTCTGAACGGATTCACCCGAATGCCGCACATCCACAACGAGCGCAGCGAGCCCTCGTGAAGCAAATAGCCTGGCGCAATCATCATACAGCCGACTCGATTCCAGATAAGGCCCAAGAAAGACCACTCCAGGCAGGTTCCCGGACTCTGATCTGGGCAAGAACAGTCGAGCCGCCAGATTCTGATGATCCGAAGTCATTACACGCACGGAATCCACCTGAGGGGCGCCAGCCATCGCCGGAGCATCGACCACATTTTCCCGCCAGAGCGTGACGAGGATGACGCCGCCGATTAAAACTCCGGCCGCCCATAGGGCGGGTTTCAGGAACTGAGTCATTTCAATATCACCTGGGTTAACTATTATTACAACGTTAAGTCTAACATTCTCGTGACCATGCTTCGCGTGGTCATGCAGCTTCCGGCGCTTTGCGCCGGTTCCGTCCGCACTATTTTAAACCTGAATGAACCGGCGCAAAGCGCCGGAAGCTGCATTCCAACGCAAAGCATTGGAACGAGAACGACTCTTTTATTGCGCGATCCGGAAGACTTAACGTTGTAATACTATTCAATCTTTCGTTTCTGTTGAGCGTCCAAACTACGATCCGTCTTTTACAATGGGCATGGTGAAAGAACGCGTGGCCATGTCGACGATAGGCACGGCGGCCGCCAAATCGGGTAATCCCAGTTTTCGCAGCAAGAACGGCGGAAAGGTGCGAAAGCGCAAGGCAACTTCAATTCGAAGGGAGTCGCCAGCATCCTGGGGGATAAAAGCGACGTATTTCGGGCGAACCGTGGCCAAAGGCGGAATCGTTATCGTTCTCTCAGCATACGCCTGCCAGGAAAAGAAGACGTCTTCCCCATCCCGGCCGGCCATTTGTTGATTGTACAGAGCAAGATCTGTGTCGGCGTCCGGGGCGAGCTCACTGTGGCGATCCATCAGATCTCCGTTCGCGTCCAAGCCGCCAGATTCGTAGAAGACCCGCCCATTAGCTGCATCGCTGACTTTAACGGACAACCACATCTGACGGTCTGCCGTGGCGCCAGAGGGCAAATGATGTCCCGCGGTTTTACTGGTAATCATGACTTCGATTGGCAAGAAATCGTTGCGCCTCGCCTGGCGTGCCGGATTCACTGATATTTCGGCTGCGGATTGGAGCAGCGATTCAACCATCCGGCGCTGGCGTTCCCGGTCAGGGAAATCGATTAGAGCGACATCGACGCCCACAAAAAAATGCCGATGCACTTCTCGTGTAGGTCCATCTACGGCAGCCTGGCCTTCATAGGACGGCATGTGGCAGGACTGACAAGTCTGGCCTGCAGCAGCCGCCGGGCTCTGAAGCCATTCATCGAAGGTGTTCTCAATCTTAATCTCACGCGGATTGACGACGTTGTGGCACGCGCCGCACAACTCGCTGGTCTCGAATATCGCGTTGTATTCTGAAGTATGGTATGTATTTGCTACAGGCTGGCGCAGGGGGCCGAAAATAACCGAGCTCGAATCGTATTCGAAACTGGCGTTCCGAGCTTCGAGCACGTGGCTGATCCTGTGACAGGCTTGACAAGAGACCCCGTGAAGGCCAATTGGAGGTAAATCCTCATTTTCGTAATTTACGGGAGCGAGCCCCAGCTTACTCACAATGGGAGAATGACACTGCACACAAAACTGATCGACCTGTCCATTCGTTTCTTTTTGTCCCAATTTTTGCATTTTGATGAATGCCGGGTCAACCGCGGCATACGCGTGCATTGATCCTTGCCATTCCTCGTAGTGCGTTGGATGGCAGGTTGCACAAACAGTCGGATCCGTTAACAAAGTGAGTTTAGGCAGGTCAGCGGCAGGGTCTGATGAATCGATCGTGAGAGGTTGCTCATGGCGACAAGCCACCAAGAAGCACCAAAACAGAAGGAGACTTAGCGTGAGTGGTCTCATCTAAGAACGATCAGTTTCTGATGTTGGGTTGCGCCCGAAAAGGTCAGTCGGGCAAAATAGACGCCCTCTGGCACGAGGCGCCGCTGCTGATCACGCCCGTCCCAGCGTACTGAGTTCAGACCGGCGGGCTGCTGTTTCTCCTCCAGCCGACGCACCTGACGCCCGAGCAGATCATAAATGACCAGCGACGTGTAACCCGGCTTGGGGAGAGAAAATCTCAAGGTAACCAGCGATCTGACAGGATTCGGTGAAGGATTGTGCAAAGCGAAAGCGCCGGGCGCAGGCGGGTTTTCAGAATCCAGTGCGGTCACTATGCCCTGCCCTTCAACGATGGTCACGGTTTGATTCACGGCTAAGTCATCAAGCGTCTGGACTTGCCCGGAAGGCCATTCAATGGTCATCCTGTTGATGCTCTGAGCAGTGGACAAGCCGAAATGTAATGGCGTCTTCGACTGCCCCAGAAATTCGACGCCGTCGTTGACGCGCATCAGCTTTTGCCCTTCAGCTTCCAGGCGCACGATGGCGCCATACGCATCTCTGTTGCTGGTTTGACCAATCAGGTTTACCTTCAGGTAACTCCCCGTTGTCGTGTGGTTAAGATAAAGTTGGGCGGGAGCGCGCCAGTTCGCGACGAACATATCCAGGCGCCCATCGTTGTTAAAATCTGCGACAGCGAGGCCGCGGGCTTCTTCATCGCTGTCCGTCCCGCTTAACTCACTGATATCTGCGAACGCCCCATTGCCTTCGTTGCGAAAAAAGTAGTTCCGATAGTCATTGCCAAGATTGCCGTTGACCACGTAAATGTCCAAGTCGCCATCGAGATCGTAGTCGAGAAACTCGCACCCCCAGGCCCAATTTGTTATCCCCGTGCCTGTCGATTTTGTCACGTCCTGATAAGTTCCACTGCCCGTGCGCCGAAACAGAGGGCTCCACTCTTCTTCCAGATCATCTGCGATATTGGTGAGATAAACATCGAGGAGACCATCGTTGTCAAAGTCTCCGAGCGTCGCTCCCATACCATGCCCGCTGTCTTCCAGACCATATGCTGCCGTCGCTTCGACAAACGCCCCATTTTTTTGATTGATAAAAAGGACGTTGTAGCCGAAATCGTTGACTTGGTAGAGGTCGGGCCACCCGTCGAGGTCTGCATCGAGAACGAGCGTGCAGTACGTAATCCCGGAAAAACCCATATCCGCGCTGCCGAATCCTCCACCCTGGACGCCAGCTATATCGGTTACGTCGATAAATGTCCCATCGTTTTGATTTTCATAGAGCACATTATCTGAACTGGGGATCACGCCATACTGCTGATAATTGCTGATGTGCAAGTCAAGGTCACCGTCTCGATCATAGTCGAACCAGGCGGCACTGGTGCTTTCACGGAAATGTAGATTCAGCCCCGCATCTGCGGTCATATCCGCGAAAATGCCGTCGCCGAGGTTTTCGTAAAGCACATTGGTTCCCTTGTTGGTCAGAAAGAGATCGGCGTCTCCATCATTGTCATAATCTGCCCAGGTTGCGCCATAATTCAGAATAACTTCACTATTTGCCATCCGGGTGGTATCTCTCGTACCGCGGACTCCGGCAAACTCCGCCATATCTTTGAAGGAACCGTCACCCAGATTCCGGAACAGCATGTTGGCAGAGCCGGCAAGGGTTCGGCTATAGGGCGTCTTGGAGACAAGATAGACGTCCAGCCAGCCGTCATTGTCATAATCTGCAACAGCAGCCCCATGCCCGAAATACGCGCGTTCCAAGCCGGAAGGGGCGGAAGCCGGTCTGAAATCCTGTGCCGCGGCAAGTTTGGGAGACTTAAGCTGGAGAAGCAGAATGGCTGCTAGAACAGTAAGCCGCGTGACAGAAGATGATTTGGACTGTGTTCGGATATGCATATGGATAAATAATATCAAGGAAATTGACAGAGGCAAATAAGGGGCAACGAAAATGACAAATGATTCAAAACAGAAATCCCGGTCACACTCCATTAGCGAAGCGATCCCGGGACTCCGTTTGCGTTTAACCAATTAACCTGTTAGAAGGAGATGGAGAAGGAGAATCTGTGTGTATCATCGAGGAGGTTAAATTGGGTAAAAGCGTAGTCAAGCTGAACGCGTGCGTTGCCAAAGGGCACATTCACGCCGCCGCCGAAGGAGAGTCCTTCATCGGTCGAGTTGATACCCGCTTTGTTCTTGTCGTTCGAGAACCCGAACTTATAGCCGCCACGAAGAGAAAACTGCTCCATCAGTCGCCATTCCATGCCGCCGAAATAGAGCTGCTTGCTATCCTGACGCTTGTTGGCGTCGAGGAGCGCCACGAGACGCGAATCAGCCTGGCGGGCAATATCGAATGAGGCGCCAAAGGAGAAAATCAGCGGAATCGGCACAGGCTCTGTACCTGCGTCATCATAGAATGAAAGATCGGAGCCGAGATTGCTCATCCTGGCGCCAAGACGCAGTCCTTGCCAGCCGGTGTCATAAATCACACCGAAATCACCGGCAATTGCATTCGCGGTAAGATCGTCGATCTTCTCGCTGATGAACTTGACGCTCGCACCGAGAGACAAGCGCTCGGTAAATTGATGCGCCAGCGTCACATTGACAGCCAGATCATAGAAGTTGAATGTCGCACCAGTGGCCAGATCTGCCTGCTGGTTCGCCAAAGCCGGAGTCGGCGCGACGTCACGGTCAGCGACAATGTCGCCGAGACCAATGTGAACCACGCCAATTCCCAATGTACCAATGCTGCCAAGATCGCGAGTGAACGCAAAAGCATTGTGCTGCATTTCAAGCAGCCACTGATTGTGCGTCATGGCAACCTGTGTTTTCCCGCCATCTGAAGCCATGTTGACAATACCTGCCGGATTCCAAAACATCATATGCGGATCGTCGGATATTGTCGTAGCGGCTGAGCCAAGTCCAACCTGACGTGCACCAACACCAATTTTCAGAAAATTGGCGCCGGTAAGCCCCGTCTTGTTTTCCTGCGCCATTACGGTTCCTGAGCCCAAAAGGCCAAACATGGAAACCGCAATGATCAAATAACCATATCTACGCATTAGCGAACTCCTTACAAATTGGAAAATGCGTTTATGCATTTACGGTTCCGTGTTTATCGAATGATTGCCAACGTGCCTTTTTCCGCGCCGCGATCATGCTCGACGACCCAGATATAGACGCCACTTGCTACACGCGTTCCATCCTTCGAGAACATGTCCCAGAAATAGGTTCCGTTCTCAGCCGTTGGAGCAGTGTAGTCGATTTTGTCAACAATTTGCCCGGAGATGTCCAGAATCGTAATCGTTGCCTGCTGTGGCAAATTCGCGAAAAGGATCTTGCTTTCGGTGCCAACATCGTGGAAAGCAAGTCGCTTGTATGGATTTGGCCGCACGACAATTTTCGCACGTTCCAATTCGAGTTCCGCCGGGGCGACGGTTGGCGAAACAAGGGTATACGCGGCGCCAACCGCTTGGAGTGCTTCTGAGTCCTGCTCATCAGGAAAGAACGCGTAGCGCGTCGTATTGTGCCAGGTATTTTGCCAGAAGCCGTCGCGGCCGTTGACATTCACCTTGCCGCTCTCAATCCAGGATACGGAACCATCTTCCAATTGATCGTAAGGTGCATTGGCTCTCTGGTTTTTAAAGGAGGCGACATAATAGTAGAACGTCTGACCAGGCAGCGTAAACGCATCTTCGCTGTCTTCATAAGCATAAGGATACTGACCTGCATCCTGAGTACGAGGATTGCGGAAGTTCTCCAGTTCACTTGAACTGATGACCTTTACGAGGGAATAGGGTCCCCAGTGCTCGCCATTTCGCGGGCGAATCAGCGTATGGTCTGTGAGAAGCGGATTGATTGGATCCGACTGCGGTCTATTCTCCTCACCAGGCGTCATCGTCTTCCAATACACGCCTTCATACATCAGGCCTTCCGTCGTCGGGTCGAAAAGAGGCCAGGCTTTGGATCGGTAGATCTTGTAGCCATCCGCATCCGCCACGTCGTCGAACATAATGAGCGGCTTCACATTGACCGAGCCAGTTACACGAATATCCGGAACAGCAGGTGCACCAGGATCAGGCAGACTACCGTCAGGACTGTTACTAATGGCTTCAACCATCATACGACCAGCCTTGATCGCACCGCGCAACTGCTTTGGACGAAATCCCTGCGCACGTACGAAATAAACGCGCATCCGCTCGCCAACTTCCAGATCAAACGGGCCAAAACCGGCCTGCATGACGTCGTTGAAATTGTTCTCGGAGATCGTGCCTTCATGGATGTAATCGATATGCAGCGGTCTGCCGCCGGATTCGGCAATCGGGTTACCATTGGGAATCGCGATCCCATTGTAATCGAAGACAGGCGTCGAGAACTCGTACGCGCCGTCAGGCATCATCCACGAGGACGGATCATCTTTCACGATGAAAGTCGTCAGGTCTTCCAAATCGCCAGAGGCGAACAGATTTGGATTTGGCGTCAGATCCAATTGGGCGCGAGAACGGCTTTTCCCGCCATCGGTGAAGAACGAGCCGGCGCCCAGGAGATGCATGTTGCGCGCTGAAAAAGTACCGCCAGTGGATTCGGTATTGGTATTTGTCTGAAACCATCCACGCCGAACTCCTTCGCCTGTAGGATGAACAACCTGCTCACCTGAAGAATTTTTGAAGGACAGCATTTTGTCGCCGACCATATTGCCATTTTCGTCGATCGACTTTGCGCCGACAAAAGTGTAGCCGTAGGCGATATCATTGTACCAACCCGTGGCGGGAGACTGATTACCAATCCCGGGATCAGCTTCCGTGGCACTGTTTCTTGCACCGAAGCTGTGCATTGAGTAGGCCCAGGGAGAACCATTCTCATCCGGAGTCGCATCGTGTGCAGCAGGACGATAGCCGCCCGTATTGTATCCACGATTACCGGCAGGACGCATCATCATGAACCAAGGCTCACCGTAGTAGTTCATGACGAGAGAGTGAATCTTCTGATCGGTGAAATCGACATTGCCGTCGTTGTCGAGATCCTGGACGCCCGTATTGTAGAATTCAACTTCAACGAGATGATTGTCATCCAAATGGCCCCAGGGGGTCGTGATGGAATAGACTTTCAGCTTCACATCGACGCCGACATTCGTAGGCCAGCCTGCTTCATAGTAGGCGATTGCCTTACGATCATCGGTAAATATCGCGCCGCCGCCAGCCTTGCCGCCAGGGTTCACGTAATCGCGTGATGGATCTCCGGCCCCCGGAATATTCGAACCATAGCGCAAAGAGGAATAGTTCAGATCGAGCGCTTCGACGGGAGGCGCTTCATAGTTATTTCCGTTTACCGAAGCAAATTCGGCGCGAGGATCGTAGATCGTTGCTGCAAGGGCGCCGCCCCAGCAATCGACGATGTTTTTCCCAAACGGCCAGCTAAAGGCAGGGTTGCCGAAGAGCTGACTCGTCACCATGCGCGACTGGAAGAAAATCCAGTTGCCGTTGGCGGTTGTGTTATCGCCACGCGTTTGAAAGTCTTCAACGTAACGATTTCTTGGGTGACTATCCGGGACATGAGGCGGCCGGTAAGTCCCCCAGGTATTTCCCGCGACAATGACGCCGTTGCCTTTTGGGCGCTCGGCGGTCGAGGCGATGACCATAAAGAGCAGCATCGCCAAAATACCGACAAGCATCTTTATTCTTTCTCTGGAAAGCATAGTTTCTCCTCAATTGATTTCTAAATGCTGTGTACGGAGCGTGGCGATCTATTTAAAATTGAACTTGATACCGAAATAGATCTCACGTAAATTTTCGTAAAACAAACGGCCAAAAAGGTCAGTCGGCTGTGCGAAAATACCTTCAGGATCGGATTCAGGTTCAGTCAATCGACCACCGTCTCCGTCGGGTCTGCCCTGCTCCCAAATCTCGCGTTCAAGCTCGATTGGCGCCCCAGGCAGGCCGCCGTTTGAAATACCCCGAATATTCGTGAAATTGAAGAGATTCCGTGCTTCCAGGAACAGTTCCAAGCCGGTTGCTCCGAAGTCGAGGAATTTCGAAAGACGAGCATTGATAAATGAAGTCGAGGGTCCAATTCCAAGGTTGTCATTTCTACTAAAGAACGGGTCGTTGTTAGGGTTTTCAGTCTCGATATAATAAAAACCACTGGACCATTCACCAATGAAAGTCGCTGTAAAATCGGCGGGGAAAAACAACTGCAAAGTTCCCGTCAAGCGGTGTGGTCGATCATAACCGCCGGCCAGGATATTTGTACCGCCCTGAGTCACGAGGACATTTCGTTCCCGCGAAGGAAAACGATCAAGATCATCAAAGGGCAGCTCAGCATAATTCACACTGTCGACAGCCGAGTTGAAGTTGGTTCGAATCGTTGGATCCGAGCCGGAAGCAACGGCTTGTTTGATATACGAATGTGCATAGGCCAAACGACCGCCCCAACTTCCGAGGAACCAATCGCTTGGGCGCTTGGTCAATTCAACCTCAATACCACGAGAATCGGAATAGCCCCAAGTGGTATTGAAAGTGAGACCAACGCCTTCAGCCGTTGTCAAGGTCATCGCACGTGAAGAGGTATTCGACACATCACGATAATAGGCCGTTCCTGTGATCAGGAAGTTATCGGCAAATGACCATTCAGTGCGAATTTCATAGTTTGTAGACCGAATTGGATCCTGGTCTGGATTGACTGTTCGGGTCGTTGGCGAAGCGGCGTAATCGGTAAAGTTATAATCGCGATAGATGGTTTCAAAGTTCGGATACTGGAAAAAGCGTCCGAATGAATAACTCATCTTCAGGCGATCTGTGACCGGGTGGGCAACACCAACGCGCGGGCTAAAGAAGAAGTTAAAGCCCACGTCGTCCCCCCGCTTGGGCGTACGAGAAACCAGTTCTCCGCCTTCGAGAACTTCGTCAAGAGGATCGAAATCGTTGATAAAGCGCTGCGTATCGTTGTCAAAACCATCGATGCGCGCGCCGACATTGACGATCAGTCCCTGAACGAACTCGATCTTGTCTTGCGCGTAGATGGCAATTTCTTTTGGCTTGAAATTGTACTGGTTCACATGAAAATGCGAGGTGGGATAAGCTGTGCCCGAACCACCCAGTTCAGATTCCAGAGAATTGACGTCAATGTCGTGGACTGAAAAGCTAATTCCGGCCTTCACGAGATTGCTGTAATTGACCTGGCTCGTCACATCCGCTTTAAACGTTGTCTTAGAACGCTTAAAATCCTGATAGAGAGCGATTGGATAAGAGGTAATATAGAACCCGTTGGTCCCATAGCCGAGGACGTCATATTCGGCCTGATTCAGTCTCTGAAAACCGGCGGGGTTCAAAGTTGAGGAAAAGAAGACTCTTTGCGTCCGGGTTGTATCCCCGAAGACAAAGCCTGTCTCCGTGCCAAAGTTTCCGTTGCCGCCGACATACTTGATGTATTCGTCGATATCAGCAAATTCGATAAAGTCTCCACTTTCGCCTAATTCTGGAATACCATTGCCGTTGTCATCGGGAAAACCGACACGGTTTCGGAAACTGGTGTTGGACGCCTGGATCTCGATAAAGGTCTTGGAGTTCAATGCGTTGGTGTACTTGATAAACCCGACAGAACTCAAGTCTTTGTATCGTGGAGCACCTTCAAGGTAGTACTTAAAGCGAGGATTGTATTTCGTGTTGACGAAATTGAATAACTCGCCGCCGTCTTTGAAATCCGTCCGCGCAACCAGCTTCTGGGTGGGAGACAAATTGTAGTGCAATTTAAGGCTTGCGCCAATCCGCTTGGTTCTTTCGAAAGGCAGAGCGCCATCATTCTGACTATAGTTTCCTGCCAAAAAGAAGCCGCCTTTCGAGCCAAGTGGACCGCTTAAGGTAAAGCTGTTTTCGTGGGACCGACTCAGACTTGAAGAATCAGCCGGATCGTAATTGTAAAGTTCTCTTGCTCGATCAGGCGTCCAGGTAAAGAGATTACCGCGCTCGACGAGCGCTTCGTTTCCAGAATTCAGCTTCTCATCGCGCTCGGCAAGGTAAGCTGGTGCATCCCAGTAGACACTCCGTCCGGCGTGAGATTTGCCTGAGTTCATGAGAGTCCGGTTGTAAAAACTAAAGTTAAAATCTCGTCCGCCTTCTTTCGTTACGATGTTGACGACGCCTGCAGTGGCGGAAGGATACTCAGCATTAAAAACGCCCGCAAAAACCTGAACTTCCGCCAGCGTCTGCCCATCCTGCGTCAAGCCTGTGTTATCATTGTTGTCCGTCGGTCGGTTACTGAAGTAGGTATCGCCCGACTCGCCGCCGTATGCGCCTTGCCCGGAAGAAAAATAGCTATCGTTGACGTCAACGCCATCGACGATAAATTTCGTTTCGTAGCGTGCGCCGCCCCGGATATATCCGCGATAGACGCTTGGCGATGTTTCAAGAATATCCGTGACTTTTGCAACAGGGAGAGAGTTGTTCAGCTCGGTTGAGCTGTAGGTAGAGACCGAAACGGTCTGGTCTGGCTCGATTAAAGGTCTCGTTGCCGTGACGACAACTTCTTCACCTTCAATAATCGTGGTCTCAAGAGAGAAATTGGTGGTGGCCGTCTGGCCTACGCTGACTTTGACGTCATTTGTTCGCTGCGCCTTGTAGCCAATAAAAGAAGCTTTGACTGAGTACAAGCCCGGAGGAACATTCAAAATGAAATAACGACCTTCCGAGTCCGTACTGGCGCCGAGGTTCGTTCCTTCAATCTGCACGTTCACGCCTGGCAACGCGTCGCCGGAGCCTTTGTCTGTTACTGTACCGGCAATCTTTCCGCTCGTCTGCCCGAATGCAAGGGTGGCAAAACACATGCACATCAACACGAGTGCAAGTTGTGTTGCCCGCATCAGAGCGATTCGAGATTTCCTCATCTGGTAACCTCCTTGGTCACACTTTCAGCAGTTGGTGTGAATTAAACGAAATCTGGGAAAATTCTTAAAAAAACTGGTGGATAGCGGTATCCAGAGGGGAGTAGCGATTCAAGTCATAGAGACCTCCTGAGTTTTGTATCTGACAGGAAAGATCTACAATTCTGATGACGGATTAAACAAATGCAGGGCGGTCTTTCGCTGGGTACTGGATCACTCTGCAGAAAACACGAAACCTATAAGAAGTAAATACTTATCGGGTTTCGAGTACACTCAAGTCCGGTCAAAGATGGTTGTAAAAAGTAACGAAAGTATAACAAATTTCTTTGCACGATCTGAATTAAAACATCGCAGATTCGGCACAGCTGGTTAAACTGCATTGAGCTGGTCATTTTCAGCTTTGAACGGCGCCTTTGGCGTGGCTTTTTTCAGCCCATATTCTTCCCCGTGTACACTATCGACACGCTCATATCCGTCGATTCAATGAAATTGTGAGACGCCCCATGTATCTTTTAGGATTGCATATTTTAGACGCAATTTTGATTCTCCTTTATTTTGTCGCAATCTTCTGGGTCGCCGTTCGGATCAGCAAAAGAATGACCGGCACCGAGGAGTTCTTTCTTGCCGGAAGAAACATGGGGAAGCTCTACCAGTTCTTCTTGAGCTTTGGTTCCGCCACCGATGCGAGCCAGGCGGCCGGCGTTACTCGGGAAATCTACAGGCAAGGTATTGCCGGCATGTGGATTCAGTACATCGTTCTGTTTTTGACGCCTTTTTATTGGTTCACCGCTCTCCTGTTTCGCCGCGTCCGTTTGACGACGATTGGCGATTATTTCCATGAACGGTTTAACAGCCATGGGTTGGCTGTGGGTTTTGCCATCTTTAGTATTGCACTCTCTCTTCTCGGCGGCGCGATGGGCTACCTGGTCTCAGCAAAAACTTTCATGGCGCTCACGCCAAAGCCCGCGGAAGAATTTACCGCAGAAGAACGTCTCAGTGTAGAACAGTACAGCGAGTACAACCAGCTCAACAAGGCTTATCTCGCCCAAGAATTGCCAGAGGCGCAACAGAATCGCTATGAAGAATTGCAGGCTCTGAACAATCAAGGTCGCCTCAATGCCTTTATCTCCTATACCGACCCCGTCGTCTTCTACTTCATTTACGCCGCTTGTGTCTGCGCCTATGTTTTGCTTGGCGGCTTCGAAGCCGCCGCGGTAACGGACGCGCTCCAGGGTATTTTGATGGTATTTTTTTCAATGCTGCTCGTGCCGTTTGGACTCTACGCAATCGGTGGATTTTCCGGGCTGCACGATAAAGTCCCCGAACACATGTTCTGGCTTTTTGGAGCGGACGCCCTGAGCGAATACGCCTGGTATACGATTGCCGCAATGGCCATTGCTAACCTCGTTTCGATAGTTGCCGTTGCCCACAACATGCAAGTCGCCGGCGCGGCAAAAGATGAAGCAACCGCGCGATTTGGCAACATCGCCGGCATGATGTTCAAACGCTTGATGATGATTTTCTGGGCTCTTGCAGGCCTGATCGCAATCGGACTCTACTCAGGACAACTCAGCGATCCCGATCTGGCTTGGGGACACATGACAAGAAATTTAATGAGCCCTGGCTTCATTGGCATTATGATGATCGGCGTCCTTGCCGCAAGCATGTCCACCCTCGATGCAGCCGCGATGGCGATTTCGGCCTTGGTTGTCAATCAGCTCTACAAGCCCTACTTCCCCGACAAGTCCGAAAAGCACTACATCTGGGTTGCCCGAATTGCGGTGATCTTCATCATTTTTGGCGGCGTCTTTGTCGCCATGTTTGTGTCTGATTTGTTGCAGCTTTTCAAATACGCGATTACTGTACCCGGCATTTTTGGCGCAGCGATTTGGCTCGGCTTCCTCTGGCGCCGTGTAACCCGCACGGCCGTTTATGTTCAGGTTGTGCTCAGTATTCTTGTAATCGCCGTACTGCCGAATGTTTTTGAAAACATGGATTGGGCGCGGAGCAACCCGGCGTTCCTGAAGCAAACAGTAGAACGTACACTCAGGATCGAAACCCGGGCGCTCCCGGAGGACGTTGAAGCGGGCCTGGCAACGAAAGTTGGAGAGACAATTACAAAAGACCGGGTCGTGCCGAAATACGCCATCTTCTTTGACAATATCGCGCGGCAGGATGCAGAAGATCCCAACTCACCGCTTCTGGGCTATGGGCGCTTTAATGCCGAGCTCTGGGTGCTCAGTTTGATTGGTTTCGACTTTAGCCAGTCAAGCAAGGCCAATTTAGTCGCCTGGCGCTTCCTGTTCGATGCGATTTTCCCATTCATTCTCCTTTTCATTGTCAGTTATTTTACGAGGCCCAACCGCAAAGATCGACTCGATTACTTCTATGCGAAAATCCATACGCCCGTCCAGGCAACGCCCGAGGAAGATGTGCAGGCGATTACGCAAAATGCAAAAAGCATGAGCACTTTCGAAGATCGCAAACTCTTTCCGTGGTCGCATTTTGAGATCCACAAACCCCAAAAGATGGATTATCTGGGCTTCTTTGGCACCTGGGTTTTGGTCGGGCTCATCATTCTGCTCCTCTGGATCGTGACGCGGATTGGAGCCTAAGGCGCGGTTTTATTTCTTTGACAGTATTGACTGGATCAACACGATTGAAAAAATATGCATGGCGATCTGCTCCCCTTCGTCCATAAAACTCATTCCGGTCGGTTTGCGATCAGAAATGAGCTCAACAATCCCGTTGATCGTGTTAATCCTGTCAAAAAACAGCTTTCTCTTAACTTGCCTTAGCACCGCGCTTGGCCACATACAAGGGATTACCAATGCAGGCTCTGCTCTATTCCGCCTTTGACGAACTCGTCATCTCCGAAGAACCAAAGCCCGAAGCAGCCGCCGAAGAAGTGGTGCTGGCCGTTGCCGCCTGCGGGATTTGCGGGAGTGAGCTGGAAGGGTTTCGTAACCATAGCCCGCGCCGGCAACCGCCAAAAATCATGGGACATGAGTTCTGCGGCCAGATTATCGAGCTTGGTGCAGGCGTTTCAAATTTTGAAATTGGCGAAAATGTTGTGTGCAATGCCCTGGTTTCCTGCGGGTCTTGTGTGCGCTGCCTTGGCGGCAGACCGCATTTGTGCGAGACACGACAGATCTTCGGCATGCATCGACAGGGCGCATTTGCCGACTATGTCAACGTACCGGTTGCGTCGCTTCTTCCCTGGCCGAGCGAACTCTCAGCCCAGGCCGCCTGCCTGGCAGAGCCGCTGGGCAATGGTGTTCACGTGGTGCGGCTCACGGCACATCAGCAGATTCAATCAGCACTGGTGCTGGGCGCCGGCCCCATTGGCCTCATGTGCCAGCAAACGCTGCAAACGCTTCGTCAGGCCGTGGTCTTTGTCAGTGATCTTCTTCCAGATCGCCTGAAACTAGCCAGGCAACTGGGCGCAGTTGCGACGATACAAGCCGACGAGGACAACGTGAGTGAAGTCGTTCGCGAGCTGACGTCCGGAGAGGGTGTGGACGTCGTCGTCGACGCCGTTGGCTCAGCGCAAACCAAAGCGCTGTCAATCGAATGCACACGCCCCGGTGGCAGCGCTGTGTGGATCGGCTTGCATGGGGATGCGATGTCGCTTAACTCGTATGCACTCACCCTGCCGGAAAAAGCTGTTCTTGGCAGTTATGCCGCGACCCTCTCGGATCTACAAGAAGCTCTGAGACTCATGTGCGAGGGTTTAGTCGAGGTGGAATCATGGACTTCAACCTATCCGCTTGATCAGGGCGTCGACATTTTTCGCCGTATGCTGGATCCTGGCGCCGGCGACGTCAAAGCGGTTCTGGCGCCGTCATCTTTTCAATAAAAAAATACTTTAGAGGCAGACAATGCGTGGTTTGCAAGGAAAAGTCGCCGTCATCACCGGCGGATTGGGGGATTTAGGATTTGCCTCTGCAGTTCGTCTCGTCGAAGAGGGCTGCAAAGTCGCTGTACTTGATCTCAAAGAGGATGAGAAAGACCGGGCTTCTGAAATCGGTGCGCATTACTTTCAGGTCGACATTCAGAAAGAACCCGCTGTCCAGGAAGTGTGCAGGAAAATTGAGAATGAAACTGGACTGGCGTCGATTCTGGTGAACAGTGCGGCGCACTTTATTTTCAAAGGCGTGGAAGCAAGTGCGGAAGAGTGGGTCGACATCTGCAAGGTCAACATTGCCGGCACTTCTCTGATGGCGAAGTATCTCACGCCGCAAATGCAAAAGCTCGGCGGCGGCAGCATCATCAATTTCTCTTCAGTGAGCGGATTCGTCGGCCAGGCCAATTTCGCGACCTACAACGCGACAAAATTTGCAATTCGCGGGCTGACAAAATGCTGGGCGCAGGATCTGGCGCCGCACGGGATTCGCGTCAACACGATCTGCCCAGGCTATATTTACACTTCAGCCTTCGTCAATTCGTGTGCCGATCTTGGTCTCGATTTGGAAGAAGAAAACAAGCGGGCTTCGGCAATGCATCTCCTCAACCGTCAAGGCCAGCCTGAAGAAGTCGCGTCAGCCGTGGCCTTCCTAGCAAGTGACGATGCTTCGTTCATGACCGGGAGCGATCTGGTCGTCGATGGCGGCTACCTCGCAAAATAGAAAGGATCGAATCATGCCTGACAGTCTTCCGATCGTCGACACTCACCTGCATCTTTGGGATCCGGACGCCCTGAACTATCCCTGGTTGCAGGATATACCGATTCTCAATCGCCCCTACCTGCTGGACGACTACAATCTGGCGACAGAAGGACTCAACATCGACAAGATGGTCTTCCTGCAGTGCGAAGTTGATTTTGCCCAATATCGTCAGGAAGCGGATTGGGTTACCGAATTGGCGCTGCACGATCGGCGAATTCAGGGGATTGTGCCGTGGGCGCCTTTGGAAAAGGGCGAAAAGGCGAGTCAGGAAGTAGCCGCGCTGGCACAAAACCCGCTCATAAAGGGCGTTCGGCGGATCATTCAGTTTGAAGACGATCCCGCATTTTGTCTTGCGCCTGAATTCCTGGAGGGCGTCAGACTTCTTGCCGATTTTGATCTGCACTTCGAATTCTGCTTGAAAGGTGACGACCAGTTCAGTAACGCCATTCGTCTTGTTCAGCAGTGCCCGGAGGTGCGCTTCATCTTGGATCATATTGGCAAACCGTTTATAAAGGAAGGAATCCAGACGCCCTGGCGCGACCTGCTCAAGCAATTTGCCGATTTGCCAAACACCTGGTGTAAAATTTCTGGTCTTGTGACCGAAGCAGACTTCGAAAACTGGACGGCACAGGATCTTCAGCCCTATATCGATGAAGTCATCAGGCGCTTCGGCTGGGACCGCATTCTGTTCGGCGGCGATTGGCCCGTAGCCGTTCAGGCTTCGACCTATGCCCGATGGGTGGAAACCCTCCGACAGACTGATGCAAATGCTTCGTCAGCAAATCAGCAGAAACTCTTTCACGACAATGCAATTGCGTTTTACCGACTTTAAATCAGACGGATGTGACCATGCTTCACCCCAATGTCACTAACTTTTGGTGATTTTGAGTTCAAGAAGCACGGACAACGACTACGGCAAATAGGCAAGCTGAAGCTTGAACTACAAACGACAGTGCTTTCTTCACGCTCAGAGTAGAAGCATGCTGTGTGGTTTGTAGTTCAAACTTCAGTTTGTCTGAGCGTGACCGAGCAAAAGTTAGTGACATTGCGCTTCAACCCGCTCAAACGAACAAGGCGGCAATTGCTTCGGTTAACAGTCGGCTTTGGAATAACCCTTTCCGAATTGGGCGTTTTACCCAACAAACGTTAACACAGCGAAGGGCCTTTCCATGAAAGTCAAAAATGGCGGACGATTCTTCATTCTCTTCTTGGCGGTTTACCAGGGCTGTACAACTTCTTCTACCTCCCCTGAATCACCACAGGAGGTTGAGCGTGTTGCCGACAAGATTTTCATCACGGACCTTGCGGGTCAAAGCTGGGATGTAACTCATGCCGTGAAGACGTATAACTTCATCGCCAGAGACTTTCAGTATGGTCTGGGCAAGCACGCAATTCCACCGCTCATTTTTCCAGATTTTCTGCTTCCCGGATCGCCGAATTACCCGCGGGATGACGATGATTTTCTTGTACTTGGCGTTTCACTGAATGGCGAAGCGCGGGCTTATCCGCTGTTCGAGATGAGCTTTCACGAAGTGTCGAATGAGACCTTCGGCGAGACGCATGTCGCTCCGGCTTACTGACCGCTCGTCGGCCTGACTGCCGTGTACAGTCGAGAAATTGACAATCAGGTCTTGACGCTTGCCGCGAGCGGCTGGACCTATCGCAATACTTTTGTCCTTTATGATTTGGAGACGGAAAGTCTCTGGTACCACCTCGAAGGAACCGACGGCCTGACCTGCATTAGCGGCGCCTGGAAGGATCGGTTTCTTCCCGAGTCCGCTTCTACGACGACAAGATGGCGTCTTTGGAAGGCAAACAATTCACGGACGAAATTTCTCGCGCATCCATAATCCTGAGGAACAACATGCCCTACAGCTTTCCTGATTCCGGGATTTCCACCAACAGGAATCCAGCATAATGCAGCTTCCGGAAAACTTCGAGTCGGTTGAAGCCTTAGAAACTTTCATGACCCGTCCAAGCGAACGGCTCAAGCGAACGATGGAGCGTTTACAAGGTGATCTGCTTCTGCTGGGCGCCGGCGGCAAGATGGGGGTGACTTTGGCAATACTGGCGCAACGGGCGCTCGCTGCATCGGGCAGCGGCGCAAAAGTCATTTGCGTCTCCCGATTTAGCGATCCGCGTGCACGACAGACCCTGGAACAGCACGGTATCGAAGTCGTTTCCGCCGACCTGATGAGGGAAGGCGCTCTTGAAGCCCTTCCTGACGCGGAGAACATTCTCTATCTGGCTGGAACCAAGTTTGGCACTTCTTCTCAGGAAGCCACAACCTGGGCAATCAACAGTTTTTTACCTGGACTCGTTGCCCGGCGCTATGCGAAAGCGAGAATTGTGGCGTTTTCCTCCGGCAATGTCTATCCACTCTCTCTTGTTTCCGAAGGGGGAAGTCAAGAGAAAAGTCCGGTTGGCCCCATTGGCGAATATGCACAATCCGTTCTAGGGCGCGAGCGAATCTTTGAGTACTTCAGCCGGCAAAATGGAACGCCGATGGTTCTGTACCGTCTCAACTATGCCATTGACCTGCGCTATGGCGTCCTTTGCGATCTTGCTCAAAAGATTGTCTCCGGCGAGAAAATTGACCTTTCGATGGGATATGTCAACATCATCTGGCAGGGAGAAGCGAACGAGATTGCCCTGCGCTCGCTTTTTCACGCGACTTCCCCTCCCGCCGTACTCAACGTCACCGGCGCCGAAATACTGCCCCTGCGCTCACTCGCAAATCAACTAGGCGACGCTCTTGGGTGCAAACCGCGCTTCACCGGTACAGAAGCAGAGGACGCGCTCATCAGCAATGCAACAATCTGTAAAGCCAAATTCGGTCTGCCGCGGGTCGATGTTTCGCAGATGATCTCCTGGACGGCGGACTGGATTAAGAAAGATCTCCCCACCCTCGGAAAACCAACAAAGTTCGAAACCCGCGACGGCAAGTTTTAACCTGATGTTACGCACCAATCACAACACAGAAATTCTTCCTGTTGAAG